>NZ_JBIWNL010000006.1:0-119844 GCF_044767225.1 Kitasatospora sp. NPDC101447 | reverse complement strand
CCGCGCCGCGGCGGGGGGGGGGCCCCGGGGCCGCGGCCGGGGGGGGGGCGCCGCCCCCCCGGGCGGGGGCCCCCCGGGGGGCGCCCCCGCGCCCCCCGCCCGGGGGGGGCCGGCCCCCCCCCCGCCACCCCCGGGGGTCCTTCCCATGACTGCTGCCGCAGTCGCGCTCTCTCAGTCACGCTCCCGCAGTCGCGCTCTCTCAGTCGCGCGCCCGCAGTCGCGCTACCTCAGGGCGCTGCGGCCGTCGTTACGGCTGCATCTCGTACGCGCCCGAGAGCGCCGCGACCTGCTCCCACACCCGCGCGGCCCGCGCCGCGTCGGAGACAGGCCGGCGCACGTTCGCCAGCGCCCAGGCGGCCTGCTCCTCGGTGGTGGAGGCCTTGCCGTGCAGCTCGGTGGCGTGCGCGGAGAAGTCGCGGACCAGGGCGTCGAAGAGCTGGTCCAGGACGTCCGCGTCCAGGCCGGTCGCCTCGGCCTGCTCCAGGACCAGCTGGCCGTAGACGATCAGCGCGAACAGCTGGCCGATCTCCAGCAGGAAGTCCAGGTCCGCCTGCTGCTCCTTGCTCGGCGCGTGGCTGAGCAGCAACTCGCAGAAGCCGTCGGCCTGTTCGCGGAAGCGGGCGACGTTGGGCAGCTGCGCGTGGCGGTCGTAGGCGGCGCGCCAGTCGTGGAAGCGGATCGCGCCGAGGCCGCGGGCCGGGCCCTGGCGGAACAGGAAGGCGTCGTCGGCCGCGTCCAGGCGGGTCGGCACCGGGGCGTAGTCGGCCGGGGCGAACAGGTAGTTGCCCATGAACTTGAGGATCAGCGCCAGGTTGACGTGGACGGTGCCCTCCAGCTTCGGCAGGCCGCGGATGTCCTTCGCCGCCTTGTCGAAGTAGGTGTCCGCCTCGAAGCCCTTGGCCGCGATGACGTCCCACATCAGGTCGATGACCTTCTCGCCCTCGGTGGTGACCTTCATCTTGGTCATCGGGTTGAACAGCAGGTACCGGCGGTCCTCGGGGGAGGCGGTGCGGAAGTAGTCCACGGCCCGCGCGCTGAACAGCTTCATCCCGGCCAGGCGGACGTACGCGTCCGTCAGCTCCCGCTTGACGTGCGGGAAGTCGGTGACCTTGCGGCCGTACAGCACCCGGTTGTGGGCGTGCGTGACGGCCTCGTACATCGCGTGCTCGCAGATGCCGACGGAGGCGGTGCAGAGGTTGAACTTGCCGACGTTGACGGTGTTCAGGGCGGCGTCGAAGGCGGCCTGGCCGGTGTGCAGCACGTCCTCGGCGCGCACCGGGTAGTCCTCCAGGCGGAACTCGCTGACGTACATCTGGGCGTTCACCACGTTCTTGACCAGGTGGTACGCCTCGTGGCGGCTGTCGGCGGCGAAGAAGACGTAGCCCTCGGGGCCCTCGACGTCCGAGCGGCGGCCGAACACCGAGACCAGGCCGGCCACGTTGCCGTTGCCGATGTAGTACTTGGAGCCGGTCGCGGTGAAGCCGCCCTCGCCGTTCGGGGTGAGGATCATGTCGGTGGAGTAGATGTCGGCGCCGTGGGTGCGCTCGGAGAGGCCGAACGCCATGACGTGGCCCTCCGCCAGGAGCTTGGCGGCGCGGGCCCGGACGGCCTCGTTCTCGCTCTGCCAGACCGGGCCGAGGCCCAGGATGGTGACCTGCCAGGTGTACCAGTAGCCGAGGCCGTAGAAGCCGAGGATCTCGTTCAGCTCGGCGATCCGCGCGGTGTCCCAGCGCTTGTCCGGGTCGGCCGCGGACGGGGTCAGGAACTCCGCGAACAGGCCTTCCTTCGCGGCGAATTCGAGGAAGTCGGCGTACCAGCTGCGGTCGATGTAGGTGTCGATCAGCGCCTTCTTGCCGCGGGACTCGAACCAGTCCACGGTCGCGCGCAGCAGCCGGCGGGTCGGCTCGTCGAACTGTGCGGGGTCGTAGGTGCGCGGGTTGAAGAGCATCGAGGGCTCCCTGAGGTCGAGGGTGTGGGAAGCGGGTGGAAGGTGCGGTGCCGACGGGTCAGGACGGCCGGTCGGCGGCGAGGCGGCGCAGGGTGGCGAGCACGTCGTCGAGCCAGGCGAGGGTCATCCGCTCGTACTCCATGCCGCCGCGCAGCACCACGTGCTGCAGCTCCTGGCGGGCGTCGAGCGTGTCGAGGTCGGGGAAGTCCCGTTGCTCGCCGTGCAGATAGCGGGCGAGCAGGGCGGCGTGCCCCTCGCGGTGGCGTTCGACCTCGGAGATCAGCGCCGCCGGGTCGTCGAAGGCGGCGGCCCGGATCTTGACCGCGAGTTCGTGCCGGACGGTCTCCGGTTCGACCGGTTCCCGCAGCCAGCCGGACAACGCGGCCCGCCCGGCCTCCGCGGCCGAGTAGACCTTCTTGTCCGGGCGCCCGTCCTGGGCGACCTCCTCCGCGGCGACCCAGCCGTCCGCCTCCATGCGCCGCAGCACCCGGTAGATCTGCTGGTGGGTGGCGGTCCAGAAGCGTCCGATCGAGCGGTCGAAGCGCCGGGCCAGCTCGTAGCCGGAGCCGGGCTGCTCCAGCAGCGAGACGAGGATCGCGTGCTCCAGTGCCATGACCCGCATCCTGCTATGCAACGAGTTGCATAGGCAATGGCGCCCTGCGGGGTTGAGACGCAGGTCACCGGCGTGATCGGATGGTTATCGATCATTCCGGACTATCGGGTGCAAAACAGTAGAGAAGGGACAGAATGGGTACGGGGCATGCGCCTTCCGGGTGACGGAGGACAATGCGCCCCGCAGATTCCGGACCACAGGAGGTGGTATCGGTGGCAACCCATATCCCGACGGGCATGGAGCACCATCCGGACATCGTCGAACTACGAGAGCACTACGAGCGGGTCACCTCGACCCCCCGGGCCCAGGGCGTCGAAGCCCTGGCCGTACTGGCCGGCCTCTTCCTGGCGGCATCGCCGTGGATCGTCGGCTTCACCGCGTTCAGCACCCTGACCGTGACCTGCCTGATCGTCGGACTGGCCTACACGGTGCTGATGGCGGGCTACGGCACGGCCTACGAACGCACCCACGCGAGGGCCTGGGCGGCCACGGCGCTCGGCGCCTGGACGATCATCTCTCCCTGGGTCATCTCCGGATCGGTCGCCCGGGGCAAGAACATCGTCACCTGCATCATCGTCGGCGCAGTGATGTTCCTGCTCGGACTCGCGGCGATCTCGATGGCCACGATCACGGCGAACGGAGCAGCGATGCGGCTCGGCCGGGCCGGTCGGGCCGGCGGAACCAGGGGCTGATCTTCCCCGCAGCCCTTCGTCCGGGGCGCGGCGGGACCACCTCCCACCGCGCCCCGGCGCACGTCCCACGCACCTCCCGCGCACTTCCGGGGCCGTCCCCGGGCGCCCGGGTGCCCCGGGGCGGCTACGGGCGCGTCATCCGCAGCACGTCCAGCGCCTCGTCCAGCTGCTCCTCGGTGAGCCTGCCCTGCTCGACGTAGCCCCGCTCCAGCACCACCTGACGGATGGTCTTGCGCTCGGCCAGCGACTGCTTGGCGACCTTCGCGGCCTCCTCGTACCCGATGTACCGGTTCAGCGGGGTCACCACCGACGGCGAGGACTCCGCGTACTCCCGGGCCCGTTCGACGTTGGCGGTGATGCCGTCCACCGTCCGGTCCGCCAGCAGCCGGGCGCTGTTGGCCAGCAGCCGGACCGACTCCAGCACGTTGCGGGCGATCACCGGGAGCATCACGTTCAGCTCGAAGTTGCCGCTCGCGCCGGCCAGCGTCACCGTCGCGTCGTTGCCGACCACCTGGGCGGCGACCATCAGCACCACCTCGGGCAGCACCGGGTTCACCTTGCCCGGCATGATCGACGAACCGGGCTGCAGGTCCGGCAGGTTGATCTCGCCGAGCCCGGTGCGCGGGCCGGAGCCCATCCACCGCAGGTCGTTCGCGATCTTCGTGAACCCGACCGCCACCGTGCGCAGTTGGCCGCTCAGCTCGACCAGGGCGTCCCGCGCTCCCTGCGCCTCGAAGTGGTCCCGGGCCTCGGTCAGCGGCAGGTCGGTGACGCGGGCCACCTCCGCGATGACCGCGGCCGGGAAGCCGGGCGGGGTGTTGATGCCGGTGCCCACCGCCGTACCGCCGAGCGGGAGTTCGGCCACCCGGGGAAGCGTGGCCAGCAGCCGCTCCCGCCCGTGCCGCACCTGCGCCGCGTAGCCGCCGAACTCCTGGCCCAGTGTGACGGGCGTGGCGTCCATCAGGTGCGTGCGGCCCGACTTGACCACCTCGGCGAACTCGACGGACTTGCGCTCCAGCGCCTCCGCCAGGTGCTCCAGCGCCGGGATCAGGTCGTGCGTCACGGCGGCGGTGGCGGCGATGTGGATCGAGGAGGGGAAGACGTCGTTGGACGACTGGCTCGCGTTGACGTGGTCGTTCGGGTGGACGGGCCGGCCCAGCCGCTCGCCGGCCAGGGTGGCGATCACCTCGTTGGTGTTCATGTTGGACGACGTGCCGGAGCCGGTCTGGAACACGTCCACCGGGAACTCGTCGTCCCAGCGCCCCTCCGCGACCTCCTCGGCCGCCGCCACGATCGCCTCCGCCGTCTCCTCGTCCAGCACCCCCAGGCGGGCGTTCACCCGGGCCGCGGCCGCCTTGATCCGGGCCAGCGCGGCGATGTGCGCGCGCTCCAGCCGCTGGCCGGACACCGGGAAGTTCTCCACCGCCCGCTGCGTCTGCGCCTGCCACTTCGCGGCGGCCGGCACCCGCACCTCGCCCATCGAGTCGTGCTCGACCCGGTACTCCTGCGGCTTCGCCTGCTCGTCACCCATCGCGCGCTGCACCTCCTGTACGGGCCGCTCGGCCCGGAACGGATCTCCGATCACGACAGCCGCGAGCGGGGCCCGGGTATTTCCGACACGACCGGTCGGGTTCTCGGCCGGTTCCGCCTTCCTGCCGCCACCCCCGTACGCCCCGCGCCGAGGCCCCGGGCCGATCGGGCCGAACTCACTCGAACGAGTGAGTCACCGGGTGGACGCTTCAAACCGGCGTGCGGTGCTTCGTACGCTCCTCCCCGGGCCGAACCGACAGTCGGCCCGACCCGGACAGCCGTAGCTCGGCCCGGGGGGACCGGCACGAGGGGTGGACGGACGGATGACCAGCGGACACGGCACGGCGGGTTCGGCAGGCGGGGCGGCCTCGGCGGCCTCGGACTCAGCGGGCGGGGCTGCTTCGGCGGGCAGAAGCGGTGGTGCGCGGCACCGGGGGAGTGGCGCCGGGAGCGGCCTCACCCGCCGGCAGCTGCTCGGGGCCTCGGCCGCGCTCGGCGGCGCGGCCTGGATACTGCGCGGCACCGTCGGGCCGGACAGCGCCCGGGCCGCCGCGCCCGTACCGCCCGGACTCCCCGCCGGCACCGAGCTCTACCAGCGGGTCTTCGAGAACTGGTCCGGCGAGGTCCGCACCGACCAGCTGTGGACCTGCGCGCCCCGCACCCCCGAGGAGGTCCCGGCCCTCGCGGACTGGGCGCACGCCAACGGCTGGCGCCTGCGGGCCACCGGCTACCGGCACACCTGGGCACCGCTCACCGTCGCCGACCGGACCCCGGAGAGCGCCCGGGTCCTGCTCGTGGACACCAGCCGACACCTCACCGCCGTCACCGCGGACTCGCCCACCACCGTGCGGGTGCAGACCGGCGCCACCATGGAGGCCCTGCTCGCCCACCTGGCCGACCGCGGCCTCGGCCTGACCGCCTGTCCGGCCCCCGGCGAGATCACCGTCGGCGGCGTGCTCGCCATCGGCGGCCACGGCACCGCCGTCCCGGCGGCGGGGGAGGTGCGGCCGGACGGGCACGGCTACGGCTCGGTGAGCAACCAGGTCGTCCGGCTCACCGCCGTCGTCCTCGACCCCGCCACCGGCCGCTACGCGCTGCGCACCTTCGACCGCTCCGAGGCCGACAGCGCCGCCTTCCTGGTGCACCTGGGCCGCGCCTTCCTCACCGAGGTCGTCCTCAGGGCGGGCGCCGACCGGCCGCTGCGCTGCGTCAGTCGGCTCGACATCCCGGCGAGCGAGCTCTTCGCCCCGCCGGGAGCCGGAGGTTCCGCCGGTTCCGCCGGTTCCGCGGGTTCCGCCGGGGGCACCGCGGGCACCGGGTCGGGCGGAGGCGGCGGGCTGCTCGGGGGGCTGCTCGGCGGACTTCTGGGCGGTGGCGGCCCGCGGACCTTCGCCGAGTTCGTGGAGCGCGACGGCCGGGCCGAGGCGATCTGGTTCGCCTACACCGACTACCCCTGGCTCAAGACCTGGAGCGTCGCACCGACCGAGCCGCTCGGTTCCCTCGCCGTCGACCACCCCTACAACTTCCCCTTCTCGGACAGCGTTCCGGAGCCGGTGGCCCGACTCGCCGGCCAGATCGTCGCCGGCGCCTGGGGATCGGCCCCACTGTTCGGCCAACTCCAGTACCTCGTGGCGAAGGTGGGTCTCACCGGCGACGTCACGGACGTCCTGCTCTCCGGTGGGCTGATCCGCGGTCTGCTCACCGGAGACGTCCTCACCCACCTGCTCGCGGGCGGTTTGCGCTCCGACCTCTGGGGCCCTTCGCGCACCCTGCTGCAGTACGTCCGCCCCACCACCCTGCGGGTCACCGCCAACGGCTACGCGGTCCTCGCCCGGCGCGCCGACCTGCAGTGGGTGGTCAGCGAATTCGCCGCGTACTACCGGCAGTTGCTCGCCGAGTACCAGGCCCGGGGCGAGTACCCGGTGAACGGGGCGGTGGAGATCAGGGTCACCGGCCTGGACGACCCGGCGTACTCCGGCGTCCCCGGCGCCCGGCCCCCGCTGCTGTCCGCGCTGCGCCCGCGCGCCGACCGCCCGGAGTGGGACACCGCGGTCTGGCTCGACGTCCTCGCCTTCCCCGGCACGCCCGGACTGGAGCGCTTCGCCCGGGACCTGGAGCAGTGGCTGCTGCGCACCTTCGACGGCACCCGGGCGGGCCTGCGGGTCGAGTGGTCCAAGGGCTGGGCCTACACCGCCGACGCCGCCTGGTCGGACCGCGACATGATCGACCGGGTCATCCCCGCCGGCCTGCGGGCCGGCGGCGGGCCGGGCTGGGACGAGGCGGTCGCCGTCCTGGACCGGCACGACCCGCACCGGGTGTTCGGAAACCCCTTCCTGGACGGCCTGTTGAAGTGAGGCGAGCCGGCCCGGGGTGCTGACTGATCCAACTGACGCTGCGTCAGATGTGCTCCATCACGATCACCGCCAGGGTGTCCGGAGCCAGGGCGCGGAAGACGTGCGGGGAGTCGCCCGGGTAGCTCACGTAGTCGCCCGGACCCAGCTCGACCGGCGCCTCCGTCGGCCCGACCAGGGCGCGTCCGGAGCCGATCATCACGTGCTCGACGGTGCCGGGCATGTGCGGGTCGGAGGCCCTGGTCTCGCCCGGCTGCGCCTCGATCCGGTAGATGTCGCGCCGGGCGTTGGGCGGGCAGGAGGAGAGCACGGTGGCGGCATAGTCGGCGCGCTCGGAGTGGGTCACCGGGCCCTCGCCGGCCCGGATCACCTTGACCGCGGGGCGCGGCGGGTCGACCAGGCGGCTGAACGGCACGTTCAGCGCGACCCCGAGTGCCCAGAGCGTCTCCACGCTGGGATTGCCCGCGCCCGACTCCAGCTGGGAGAGCGTCGACTTGGCGATCCCCGCGCGCCGGGCCAGTTCGGCCATCGACAGCCCGCTGCGCTCGCGCTCGCGCCGGATGGAGGCGGCGATCTGGCCGATCAGCTCGGTTCCGGAGCCGCCGGCGGCGATGGCCGGGGTGGTCTGGTCACTCATGCTCGCCACTCACGCTCTCCTCTGGCTCCTTCACTGCCCGCCGGACCTGCCGGGCCGCCGGGTCGCCGGTACGACCCGTATGACCCGTACGACCGGTGCCGTTCATGCTGCCACGACCGCCCGGGCCTGCGGGCATGCTCGGATCGACCGGCGTTCGGCCTGTCGGTCTCATCGTTCGCCTTGACGAACCCGGGGGAACGGGTTCACTCTAATGGACATGCGTTCGCTACTCCGAACACTGGAGCGTGCCACTCTTCGTGACATCGCCCTGGTCTGCCTGGCCGACGCCCTCGTCGGCGCTTCCTTCGGCGCGATCAGCGTCTCCGGCGGTCTGCCCCTGTGGGTGCCGGTCGTGCTTTCCGTCCTCGTTTTCGCGGGCGGCTCCCAGTTCGCGGCGGTCGGCGTGGTGCTGTCCGGCGGCGGCGTGCTCGCGGCCGTCGCCACCGGCCTGGTGCTCAACGCCAGGCTGCTGCCCTTCGGCTTCACCGTCGCCGACGTCCTCGACGGCCCGTGGTGGCGCCGACTGATCGGTGCGCAGCTGATCACCGACGAGACCGCCGCCTTCGTCCTGCAGCAGCGCGGGCCGCGGCGGCGCAGGGCCGTGTTCTGGCTCTGCGGGATCGCCCTGTACGCGGTGTGGAACGTCTCGGTGCTGCTCGGTGCCGTCGCGGGCGGGCTGATCGGCGACACCGACGCGCTGGGCCTGGACGCCGCCTTCCCCGCGGTGCTGCTCGCGCTGGTGCTGCCCTCGCTCACGGACCGCCGCACCCGTACGGCCGCGGTCGTGGGCGCGGTGGTGGCGGTCGCGGTCACGCCGTTCGTACCGGGCGGGCTGCCGGTGCTGCTCGCCCTCGTCGGGCTGCTGTTCGCCGGCCGGCCGGGAGCGGCGGAGGCGTCCGACGGGAAGGTGCCCGCGGACGAGGCGTCCGCGGGCGAGGCATCCGACGGGAGGTCACCCGCGGGCGAGGCGTCCGAGGGGAAGGCTCCCGTGCCGGCTGGCCGGGTGGTTCGGGCGGATCCGCCGATGACGATGAAGGAGGCGGTCCGATGATGCCGCTCTACGCCGTGCTGTTGCTGGCCGTCGGGACGTACGCCTTCCGGCTCGCCGGGCCGCTGCTCGGCGGTCGGCTCACCCTCTCCGACCGGCTGCGGCACCTGCTGGCGGTCGCCGCGGCGGTCCTGCTGGTCGCCCTGGTGGCGACCGGGGCGCTGACCCAGGGGCACGGCTTCGCGGGGTGGGCCCGCCCGGCGGGGGTGCTGGTCGCGGGGGTGCTCGCGGTGCGCCGGGCGCCGTTCCCACTGGTGGTCGTCGCGGGCGCGGCGACGACGGCGGTGCTCCGGCTGTGCGGGGTGGGGTGAGCCGACTCAGCCGCCCAGGGCCTTGAAGAAGACGGTCGTCGGGTGGAGGACCCCCGACGGGTCCGTCGCGTAGTCCGGGACCGAACCGACCCGGGTCCAGCCCGCCGCCGCGTACATCCGCTCCGCGGGGCTCCCCGTCTCGGTGTCCAGGACGAGCAGCCGCAGTCCCAGACCGTGCGCCCGCTGCTCCAGCGCCGCCAGCAGCCGCCCGGCGAGCCGGTGCCCGCGGTCCGCCGGATGCACCATCAGCTTGGCCACCTCGCCCCGGTGCCGGCCGTTCGCGGGTGCCGCCGGACGCAGCTGGACCGTCCCGGCCAGCCGTCCGTCCGCCCCGGCCCGGACCGTCCACAGCAGCAGCCGGCCGTCCGCGACGTCCGGGCCCAGGGCCCGCCACCACGCGAGGGCCTCGCCGTGGTCCAGCGGTGCGAGGAAGCCCAGCGAGGCGCCGGCGTGCACGGTGTCCACCAGCAGCGCGGCCAGCTCCTCCGCCACGCCGGGCAGCTCCTCCGCCGTCACCGGGCCGATCGCGTACGCGTCGTCGGCCACGAAGCCGTCCATGTCGCTTTCCTCACTCGCTCGCACCCACCACGGCCCGGCCACGTGCGGAATACTCGCCGGTACTCCGCAGACCCACGCCGGGACCGGGCGCCGAGACCGGTACTCCGCCGAGACTACAAGGAGCTTCGATGACGAAGCCGACCCGGATCGACCCGTCCGACCTGCTCGCCGTCGGCGACCTCCTCACCGACGAGGAGCGGCTGATCCGCGACACCGTCCGCCGGTTCACCGAGGAGCGGATCCGCCCCCACATCGGCGACTGGTTCGAGCGCGGCGTCTTCCCGGCCCGTGAACTCGCCCCCGAACTCGGTGCCCTCGGCGTGCTCGGCATGCACCTCGACGGCTACGGCTGCGCGGGCGCCGGCGCGGTGGCCTACGGCGTGGCCTGCATGGAGCTGGAGGCGGCGGACTCGGGGCTGCGCAGCTTCGTCTCCGTCCAGGGCTCGCTCGCCATGCGCTCGATCCACGCCTTCGGCTCCGAGGAGCAGAAGCAGCGCTGGCTGCCCGGCATGGCCGCCGGCGAGCTGATCGGCTGCTTCGGGCTCACCGAGCCGGACTTCGGATCCGACCCGGCGAACATGCGCACCCGGGCGGTCCGCAAGGGCGGCGAGGGCGGCGACTGGGTGCTGTCCGGCAGCAAGATGTGGATCACCAACGGCAGCATCGCCGACGTCGCCGTGGTGTGGGCGCAGACCGAGGAGGGCGTGCGCGGCTTCCTGGTCGAGCGCGGCACCCGCGGTCTGACCACCACCGACGTGCACGGCAAGCTCTCCCTGCGCGCCTCCGTGACCAGCGAGCTCGCCTTCGACGAGGTGGTCCTGCCCGCCGACGCCGTGCTCCCCGGGGTGGTCGGCCTGCGCGGGCCGCTCTCCTCCCTCAACGAGGCCCGCTACGGCATCCTCTGGGGCACAGTCGGCGCCGCCCGCGACTGCTACACCGCCGCGCTGGACTACGCCAAGAGCCGGATCCAGTTCGACCGTCCGATCGCCGGCTTCCAGCTGACCCAGCAGAAGCTGGTCGAGATGATGCTGGAGGTCGAGAAGGCCTACCTGGTGGCGCTGCGGATCGGCCGGCTCAAGGAGGACGGCGCGGCCCGCGCGCCGCACGTCAGCTTCGGCAAGCTCAACAACGTCCGCGCCGCACTGGAGATCGCCCGCAGCGCCCGGACGGTCCTCGGGGCGAACGGCATCACCACGGAGTACCCGGTGCTGCGGCACGCCAACAACCTGGAGTCGGTGCTCACCTACGAGGGGACCAGCGAGATCCACACCCTCGTCCTCGGCGAGGCCATCACCGGCGAGCCCGCGTACCGCTGACCGGCCGTCCACCCCGCCTGAGCAGGAGAAATCCGGTGGCCGGGCCCGCGACGACCCGGCTACCGTTCCCTGCCATGACCAGTCAGCACGCCCGGACACCCCGGACCACCACCCTCTGGCGCCCCACCGGGCCCCAGGAGCTGGCGCTGGTCGAGGCCGCCGACTGGCGTGCCTGGCCGGCCCGCCTGCCCGACCAGCCGATCTTCTACCCCGTCCTCGACGAGGACTACGCGATCCGGATCGCCCGGGACTGGAACGTCCCCGCCTCGGGCGTCGGCTACGTCACCCGCTTCGAGGTCGAGACCGGGTTCCTGGCCCGCTACCCCGTGCAGCAGGTCGGCGGCCGGACGATCCTCGAACTCTGGGTGCCCGCCGAGGAGCTGGACGAGTTCAACCGGCACATCGTCGGCCGCATCGAGGTCGTCCACGAGTTCCGGCCCGCGCCGTGACGGGGCCGACCGCCGCGGGGCCGGGTGGGCACGTGGCGGCCGCGTGGGCGGGTGGGCCGGCGGCGGCCGACCGCGTCCTGCTCACCTCGGCCCAGCCGACCAGCACCACCGCCCTGCTCGTCGAGGCGGCCGCCCGACGCGGTCTCACCACCGCCGTCCTGCACGGCCCGGAGACGGTCCGGCAGCTCGCCGGGCGGCCCGTGCACTGGTACGGCGGGCCGCTCGCCGCCGCCCGGATCGCCGCTCCGCTGGGCCTGGCCCTGCTCGAACCCGAGGACGACTGGCTCGCCCGGCTCCCCGAGGAGTTCACCCGCCGCCGGATCGAGCTGACCACGCTCGCCGAGGCCTGGACGCTGCGCCACCCGGCGTTCGTCAAGCCGCCGGCCGACAAGTCGCTGCCGCCCGCCGTCTACCCGGACGGCTCCCGGCTGCCGCGCACCGGGGAGCGGATCGGTCCGGACACGCCCGTGCTGGTCAGCGAGCCGGTGACGTTCGCCGCCGAGTACCGGCTGTTCGTCCGTGACGGCGAGGTGCTCACCGGCAGCCGCTACGCCCGCTTCGGCCGGCTCGACCCGGCGCCGACCACCCCCGAGGCCGTCGCCTTCGCCCGCCGGCTGCTCGCGGCCGTCGGCGACACCCTGCCCGGGGCGGTCGCCCTGGACGTCGGCCCGATCGCCGACCCGTACGACCCGGCCGAGCGGTGGGCCGTGGTCGAGGCCAACCTGCCGTGGTTCGCGCACTGCTACGCCGCCGATCCGGAGCGCGTCCTGGACGTCGTGCTGCGCGCCGCCGGCCCGGCCGCCGAACTCGCGGAGACCGACCGCCGCTTCGTCCGCGCGGTCGCCTGACCGCGGGCCGGTCCGGCCGGTCCTCCGGTGCCGGGCCGGTCCGGCCGGTATGGCTACCCCGGGGCGGTCGGGACGGCCTTCCGGCCCCGGGCCCGTCCGGACGGCCGTCGGACGGCCGATCGGCGATCTCCCGACACCCGGCGGACACCTGCCGTTCGACGGTGCGACGCCGGACGGTACGGCGGCCGGTGAAGCATGGCGCGGTCGGCGGCGGCCCCTGACGGGCGCGGCCGAGCGCGTGCACGACCGAAAGGAACCCCCGCCATGTCCGCTGTCCAGTGGCCCCGCCCCCGGGTGCTCGTCGTCGGGATCGACGGCGTCCGCCACGACTACCTCGCGCAGGTGCCGATGCCGCGCCTCCAGGAGGTCGCCGAGGCCGGGTTCCTGGTGCCGGTCACCGTGGCGGACACCACGCCGACCATGTCCGGCCCGTGCTGGGCCACCATCGTCACCGGCGTCGAGCCCGCCAAGCACGGCGTCTGGGGCAACCACCTGGCCGGCAACCGGCTGGACGTGTTCCCCGACTTCGCCACCCGTCTCAATCGCGGTGACCGCCGCCGCACCTTCGTCGCGGCCGGCTGGGACCCGCTGATGATCAACGAGTCCGGCGGCCCGCTCTTCCGCGCCCCCGGCCGGCTCTCCTACATCGCCCCGGCCGAGGACACCCCCGAGGCCTGGGAGGTCGTGGACGAGGAGGTCACCCGGGAGGCCGTCCACGTCCTCGGCACCGCCGACCCCGAGGCCTCCTTCGTCTACCTCGGCGCCGTCGACGAGACCGCCCACTTCCTCGGCTGCGGCGAGGAGTACCGCGCCGCCATGCGCGCCGCCGACGAGCGCCTCGGCCGCCTCCTGGACGCCGTCCGCGGCCGCGCCACGTACGCCGAGGAGCAGTGGACCGTCATCGTCGTCACCGACCACGGCCACGTCGACGCCGGCGGCCACGGCGGCCGCACGGTCGAGGAGCGGACGGCCTGGGTCGCCTGCGCCGGGCACGGCATTCCGGCCGGACCGCCCGCCGGGGAGATCCGCCACCCGGACGTCGCCGCCCAGGTGTACGCCTCCCTGCTGCGTCCGATCGACCCGCACTGGACCCTCGACGGACGCCCCTTCCCGGTCGCCCGCCCGGTGCCCGTGACGGTCTGACCCGTGGCGGTCCGACTCGTGGCGGTCCGACTCGTGGTCGTCCGACCCCGTGGCGCGGACCGGTGGGTCCGCGCAGATCCGCGCCGATCTGCAGGTCCGCGGCGATCCGCGGGACCCGGCCGACGGCGGCCGGACCCGACGGCGACCTGACGCCCCGGGGTCCCGATGCCCCGGGGCCCCGATGCCCCGGGTGCAGCAGGCCCGGCTGCGGCGGTGCCGGGCTTGAGCGAGGCTCGATCGGGGCTCGGGCGGCACTCGACCCGGGTGTGCCAACCTGAGCGCCGGACCGGCACGTGCCGGTCCTCCGGAGCTCAGCGCCTCTGCCGGACGGCATACGCCTGAAGGTGGAGACGGTACCCCGTGGGTTGGAGACAAGATCGCGACTTGGTGGTGACGCTCCGCCGAAGCGGCACGGGCCACGATGGTTGCACCGGATGGCGCAGTGCGTCGGCCGGGCCGGCAGAGCAGACCCAAGCGGATCCAGATGGCTGCCGGCGGCGGACGCGGGGCGACGGAACCGGGCACGGACACCGGCCGAGAGCACCGGACACGGACACGGACACGGACACGGAGAGGACAGTCGGGCATGAAGGGCATCGTGAGCAAGGTCGCGCTGGGAGTCGCGGGCACCGGCATGGCCGTGGCCGTGGCGGCCGTGGCAGTGGGTCCGAGGGTGTCCGACTGGTACGACGGCCGCCACCAGGAGCAGGCCTCGTACGAGACCGGCACCCAGGCCAAGGCCGACGGCCGCTCGATGCCGGCCTGGCTGCCCGACAACGCCTCCGGCGTGAAGTACCTGATGTCCACCACGGGCGACGACCGCCTGCTGCGCGCCACCCTTCCGGAGGGGCGGCTGCCCGTCGGCTGCACCACCGGGCTGCCGGGCAAGTCCGCGCACCCGGTGCCGATGACGCTCAAGGCCGGCTGGTTCCCGGAGGGCGTCGCGGCCAAGGCCAGCGGCACCTGCGGGCACTACAACGTGACGCTGACCGGCAACCAGCTCTACGCCTGGCAGGACGGCGCGGCGGTGCAGGCAGCCCTCCGCGCCGAGCACGCCGCCAAGCACTGAGCACCCACCGGGCGCCGTGCGCCGAGCGCCGACCGGGCCTGAGCAGCCACCGGGCCTGAGCAGCCGCCGGGCCTGAGCGCCGGCAGGGTACGGAGCGCCGACCGGCCCGGAGGCCGCGGAACGGCCGATCGGGCCGGGGAAACAGACGGACCACCAAGCGGCCCGCCGGGCACCGAGAGGTGCGGGCGGGCCGCCCCCGTGCGTGTACGGTACGTCGGTGTGCGGGAGCGGCGACCGCACTCGGGTGCGCCCCCTGCTGTCGGAACCGGACCGGGCTGCGATAGGACGGAGCGCGAACGACCCCCGTCGCCCCGTCCGTGAGGAGAGCCATGCCCGGCCCGACCGTCGGCCCCACCGATGACACGTCGACCGCAGCCGTCACCACACCCGCCACCGGCCAGGCCGGCACCGGTTGGGCCACGATCGCCGTCCTGGGCGGCCTCACCGCACTCGGACCGCTCACCACCGACCTCTACCTCCCCGGCCTGCCCGCGATCGCCGACGACCTGGTGGCCGAACCGGCCGCCGTCCAGCTCACCCTCACCTTCTCGATGTTCGGGGTCGCGGCCGGGCAGATGCTCTTCGGACCGCTCAGCGACCGCTTCGGGCGCCGCCCGCCGCTGCTCGTCGGACTCGTCGTCTACACCCTGTCCAGCGTGGTGTGCGCGCTCGCGCCGAACCTGTCGGTCCTGATCGCCGCCCGCTTCGTCCAGGGCGCGGCGGGATCGGCCGGGCTGGTCATCGGGCGCGCCGTCTCCCGGGACCGCTTCCAGGGCGTCGCGCTGCTGCGCTTCCTCGCCTCGATCGCGCTGATATCGGGACTGGCGCCGATCCTCGCCCCGATCATCGGCGCACAGCTGCTGCGGTTCACCTCGTGGCGCGGCACCTTCGGCACGCTCACCGCGCTCGGCCTGCTGCTCACCCTGGCCGCGTTCGGCGCGCTGCGCGAGACGCTGCCGCCGGAGACCAGGGAAGCCGGCGGGGTGGGCGCGACCCTGCGGGCGATGGGGCGGTTGCTGCGCAACCTGCCGTTCCTCGGTCTGGCGCTGACCAGCTCCCTCGCCTTCGGTGCGCTGTTCGGTTACATCAGCGGGTCCTCGACGGTGCTCCAGCACGTCTACCAGGTCTCGCCGCAGACCTACAGCCTGCTGTTCGGGCTGAACTCGGTGGCGATCGTGGTGATGACGCAGGTGAACGGGCGGGTGCTGGCGCCGCGCTGCACGGCGCGGGCGCTGATGCTGGGCAGCCTCGCGGTGGCGGTCGCCGCCGGGGCGGCGCTGGTGCTGCTGACGACGGTGTGGGACTTCGGGCTGGTCGGGTTCTGTGCGCCCCTGTTCGTGATGATGGGCAGCCTGGGGGTGCTCCTGCCGAACACCGCCGCGCAGGCGCTCGGCCTGGTCGAGCCGCAGGTCGCGGGCACCGCGTCGGCGCTGCTCGGGACGGGCAACTTCCTGGTCGGCGCGGTGGTCGCGCCGTTGAGCAGCCTTGGCGGGCGGCCGTCCGCGATGCTGCTGGCCGTGGTGGTCCTGGTCTGCGGGCTGCTGGCGAGCGCGGCGTACCTGGCGCTGTGCCGGCCGGCGCGGATGCGGGCGGCGGGGGCCTGAGGCGAAGCCGGGCGGACGGACGAACGGACGAACGGACGAACGGATGACAGCTGACAGATGTTGAAATCTGTCAGCTGTCATCCGTCATCTGTTACGTGTCGGCCGTCATTCGGCGGCTGTCATTCGTGGGCCGTCATTCGTGGGCCGTTCTTCACCGGCCGCCGGCCGTCATCCGTCCGCTGCCAGCCGCTACGCGATCGAGAAGTCGTCCCCGAACACGTTGCCCTGGCCGTACCAGCCGTGCAGGTACACGGTGACGGTGCCGGAGGCGCCGGTGGTGAAGGGGACGGACAGCTTGGTCCAACCGGCGGAGTTGGCCCAGGTGGCGGCGCTGGCACCGCCGCTGACCCCGACGTAGGCGTAGTTCCCCTGCACCCAACCGGACAGCGTGTAGCTCGTGTTGGGCTTCAGCGTGACGGTCTGGGAGCACTGGCCGGTCTGGCTCGCGGTGGCCGCGGCCTGCAGTGCGTGGGTGCCGGAGTGGGCCGGGGTGGAGACCACGGCCCCGCCGCTCTGGCAGGTCCACGGAGCGAGCGCGCCGCTCTCCAGGTCACCGTTGACCACGCCGGTCGTCGGGGTGGTCCCGGTGACCGTCAGCGAGTAGGTCGTGGTGTGGGTGCCGGACGGCGCGGTGGCGGTCACGGTCAGCGGGTAGGTGCCCGCCGCCGCGGCCGAGGTGGTGGAGATGTTGAGTGTGGCGTTGCTCCCGGCGGTGACGCTGCCGGGGGTGACGGTCGCGGTGACGCCGGCCGGTGCCCCGCTGACCGAGAGGTTGACGCTCTGCGCCGAGCCCGCCGTCACGGCCGTCGCGATGGTCGCCGATGCCGACGAACCGGCCGCCACGGTACCGGAGTTCGGGTTCACCGCGACCGAGAAGTCATTGCCGGGCTGGGTGCCGGTGACGTTCAGCGTGAAGACGCCGGTGTGACTGCCGGAGGCCGCCGAACCGGTCACGGTGATCGGGTAACTGCCGGGCGCCGCGGCCGAGGTGGTGGAGATGTTGAGTGTGGCGTTGCTCCCGGCGGTGACGCTGCCGGGGGTGACGGTCGCGGTGACGCCGGCCGGTGCGCCGCTGACCGAGAGGTTGACGTTCTGCGCCGAGCCCGCCGTCACGGCCGTCGCGATGGTCGCCGAGGTGGACGAACCGGCGCTGACCGTACCGGAGTTCGGGCTGACGGAGACCGAGAAGTCGTTGCTCACCGTCGAGCCGCTGGTGAACGGCGCGAAGATGTGGGTGAAGTCCCAGGTGTTCTGGTTGATCCCGGAGCAGGAGTCGCTCCCGGCCGTCCCGGGGCAGCCGCCGTTGTCGCGCTGCAGCGCCCAGAAGGACAGGGTGTTGATGCCCTTGGAGACCGCCCAGTTGTACACGGTGGTGGCGTTGGCCACGGTGAAGGTCTCGGCCGCCCCGTAGTCGTCGATGCCGAGCATCTCGGTGATCCCGATCGAACCCCACAGCTGGGCGGGGGTCTTGGACGGGTAGAGCCTGGCCAGCTGGTTGTAGAGGCCCTGCGCGGAGGTCTGGGTGTCGGCCGCCATGTCGTGGGTGGCGCCGTCGTAGTAGTCGAAGGTCATCATGTTGACGACGTCGATCCGCGCGTTGTTGCTGACCGCGTTGCGCAGCACCGCGAGGCCGCTGTCGGCGAGCCCGCCGGTGGTGGTCGGAAGGGTGTAGGAGAACTGGATGCTCCGCCCCTTGGTGGCGGCCCAGTCCTGCACCAGCTTGATCGCCTTGTTGCGGCGGTCGATCCCGGCGGTGTTGGTCAGTGAGTTGTCCTCGATGTCGAGGTCGATCCGGCTGATGTCGTAAGTCGTGATGACGTTCTCGAAAGCGGCCGCGATCTGGTTGACGTCGGTGCAGCTGTCGGCCAGTTCGGTGCCGGTGTTGTCGGCGGTGTAGCCGCCGAAGGACGGGATCACGTCTCCGCCGTTGGCGCGGATGGTGGCGATGTCGGCGCCGAAGGTCGAGGAGGAGACCGGCATGGAGGAGTCGCCGTTCCAGTACGGCGTGCACGAGCCCTTGGTGGCGGCTTGCAGGAACGCCATGGTCAGGTGCTTGGCGCCGGACTGCGCGGCCAGCTGGGCCGGGCTCTGGCCGGTCCAGGCTTCGAAGTAGGGGGCGAAGACCCGGCTGGGGAGCGGGGTGGCGGCCTGGGCGGGGGCCGTTCCGACGGCGACCAGGCCGACCGAGGCGGCCAGCGTGGCGCAGGCCGTCAGGGCGGCCTGGATCGTTCTGCGAAGACGCATGGATTCTCCAACAGACTTGGTGGGGCAGGACGTTGGGGAGGTGCGATCGATCCCGGGCGGGCGGCCGTGTGGGGAGCGGCCGGGTGAGCCCTGGCCCGGGGATCGGATCGGGTGCGGTGCGGTGCGGTGTGTTCCGGTTCGGGACCGGGTGGAGCGGGGTGGGCCCGGGTGGAGCGGGGTGGAGCGGGACGGGGCGGAGTTCGGGAGCGTGCGGTGTGCGGGCGTGCGGCGGCCCACCGACTCGCGTGGAGGCGGGCGGCGGTGCGTGTGCACGCGGCCGTACGGAGCGGGGGTGGAGCGGAACAGGGCAGGGCAGTGCCTCAGCCGCCGGTGGTCACACCCCCACAGTGCATCCCGGTCGGATCGACATGCTTATGTTTGGACTAGACCACTGGTCTGTCAAGAGACCTGACAGTTCGTCAGCATACGGCCCGGGCGGCCGTAGGGCGCGGATTGGCGGCCGGGGTGGAGGGGTCGCCCGGGGGAGCGTCACCGGGCGGAAGGAGACCGTGGCCGCGCACCCGGTGGGTGGGGCGCGGCCACGGCGGCCCGGCGCTCAGGACACCGGGCGGTTCGGGGCGTGGGGGGGGGGGGGGCGGGGGCGGGGGGGGGGGGGGGGGGGGGGGGGGGGGGGGCGGGGGGGGGACGCGTGGGTCAGCGCGCGGCGGGGCAGAGCGTGGCGCGCAGCGCGTCGTTGATCTTGGCGGCGGTGTCCGGCCCGAAGCCCTGCGGGTGGTCGGGCGAGGTGAAGCGCTGGTTGGCCAGCTCGACCAGCTTCCCCTTGTCCTTGGGGAACTGGTACATCGACTGGCACTGGTTGCGCGCCCGGTCCACGGCCTGGTCCGGCTTGCCGCCGACGATCGCCGGGTCGATCGCGTCCAGTGCGGCGACCAGCTTGCCGGTCAGGTCGGCGCCCGGCTTGGTGGGCAGCCCGGCGTCGGCGGGCGGGGCGGGCTTGGCCGGTGCGGGGGCTCCCGAGGCGCCGGCGTCGGCGGGCGCGGCGGGCGTACCCGCCGAGCCGTCGGCCGTGGGGGCGGCCGTGCCCGGAGCGGGGGCCGCCGGCGTCGGGGCGGCGTCCGAGGGTGCGGCGGCCGGAGTGGTGGAGACGGCGGTGGCGCTGGGGGAGCCGGCCGCGGAGGTGGCCTTGCCCGAGCTCGATCCGGAGCTGGAGCAGGCAGCGAGGCTCACCGCGGCGAGTGCCGTGAGGGTGGCGGCGAGGAGTCGAGTGCGCATGGCGCCCAGACTGTCATGTTCGCGGCGCGGAAGGGAAGGTCCCCGGGGAGTGCGGGCGGGGGCGCCGGGAACGGCGGACGGCGGCCCGGGGAGCGAGTCCCCGGGCCGCCGTCCGTCGTGCGGGATGTTCGTTCGTACCGGCCCACCGTCGTCCGGGCGGTCGGCCGGGCCGGACCGGTCGTCAGCCCAGGCCGTTGGACTTCAGCCAGTCCTTGGCCACCGCCGACGGGTCCTCCTTGTCCACCGCGACCCGCTTCATCAGCGCCGTCAGCCCCGCGGTGTCGAGCTTCGCCGACACCGCGTCGAGCGCCGCCGTCGCGGTGGCGTCCACGCCGGCCTTGTTGACCAGCGGGGTGATGTTCTGCGCGCCGAAGACGTTCTTCGGGTCGGCCAGCGGGACGAGCTTGTACTGGACGATCTTCGGGTCGGTGGTGAACACGTTGCCGACCTGGATGCCGCCGTCCTTGAGCGCGTTCGCGGTGGTGTCGGCGGTGGGCTTCCACTCCTTGAACGTCAGCGCGTAGACGTCCTTGAACTGCTGCTCGCGGCGGGACTTGAACTCCGGCGGGCCGCCGATGGTGAACTCGCCGGCCTTGGCGGCCAGGTCGTCGATGCTCTTGAGGTTGTACTTGGTGGCGGTCTCCTGGGAGACGCTGAGCGAGTCCTTGTCCTCGGCGGGGGAGGAGGCGAGGATCCCCAGCGAGGCGGGCAGCGTCTTGGCGAGCGCCGCGTTCACGTCCTGGGTGGTGACGGCGGTGGCCTTGGCGTCCAGGTAGGCGAGCAGCGCACCGTTGTACTCGGGCAGGACGGTGAGGTTGCCGCTCTGCAGCTGGCCGTAGAGCACCTCGCGGCTGCCGATGTTGAACTTCTCCTCGACCTTGACGCCCTTGGCCTTGAGGGCCTGCGAGTAGATCGAGCCGAGCAGCACGTTCTCGGGGAAGTTCGCGGAGCCGACGACCACCGTCGAACCGGAGCCGCCGCCCGAACCGCCCGCCGCCGGGGCGCCTGATGCCGCCGAGGCGCTGGAACCCCCGCCGAGCGGGTCGCCGCCGGAGGAGCCGCAGGCGGTGGCGCCGAGCGCGAGCGCGGCGAGCGTGCCGATCACGACCGCGCGTCGGCTTCGCTTCATTGTCGACATGGTGACAGATGTCCTTCCGGGAGGATGGGGAGAGGTGGTTCAGCTGGCCCGCTGCTGGGCGCGCACCCCGGGCGGGAGCGCGAACCGGGCGAGCAGGGCGAAGAACAACTGGGCGCCGACCGCGAGCAGCACCACCAGCAGCGCCCCGCCCACGGTCACGGCGTACTTGCGGGTCGCCAGCCCGTCGATGACGTAGCGGCCGAGCCCGCCCAGACCGACGTAGGCAGCGACCGTGGCGGTCGCGATCACCTGGACGGTCGCGGTGCGGAAGCCCGCCAGCAGGGTCGGCGCCGCCGAGGGCAGGCAGACCTGCGTCAGCACCTGGGGGTGGGTCAGGCCGATGCCGCGCGCGGCGTCCCGGACGTCCGGGTCGGTGCCGCGCACCCCCTCGACGGCGGCCACCAGCAGCGGCGGCGCGGCGAGCGCGACCAGCGGGATCAGGACCGCGGTGTCGCCGACCCCGGCGAGCAGCACCGCCAGCGTCACCAGCCCGAGGGTGGGCAGGGCGCGGGCGGCCCCGGCCAGCGCGGTCACCACGGTGACACCGCGCCCGGTGTAACCGATCAGCAGCCCGAGCGGGACGGCGAGCAGCGCCGCGAACAGCACGGCCTCGCCGGAGAGCAGCAGGTGTTCGTAGACCCGGTGCACGATCGCGTCCGGGCCGCTGCGGTGGTCCGGGGAGGTGAAGAAGTCGCCCAGCCAGTCGAGCCAGTTCACGAGCCCGCCCCCTTCTCCCGGACGGCCCAGGGTGCGAGCACCCGCCGGGCCCCCACCAGCACCAGGTCGACGGCCAGCGCGAGGACGGCGATCAGCGCGATGCCGGCCACGATCGGGGTCGGGAAGGTGCGCTGGAAGCCGTCGATGAACAGGTAGCCGAGCCCGCCGCGGCCGACCAGCGCCCCGACGCTCGCCAGCGAGATGCTGGACACCGCCGCGACCCGCAGTCCGGCGATCAGGTACGGGACGGCGGCGGGCAGTTCGACCGAGGTCAGCCGGTGCCACGGCCCGTACCCCATCGCGGTGGCGGCCTGCCGGACGGCGTCCGGGACGGCGCGCAGCCCGTCCACGGTGGTCGGCAGCAGGACGGCGAGGGCGTAGAAGGTGAGCGGGATCATCACCGTCGCCTGGGTGGCGAGCCCGGTGTACGGGATCAGCACCACGAACACGGCCAGCGAGGGCAGTGCGTAGACGATGTTGAACACGGCGGACAGCGGCTGGTAGAGCCGGGGGAAGCGGGTGCAGGCCAGGCCGAGCGGGACGGCCAGCAGCAGGCCGATGAGCACGGGGACGAGGGCGATCACGGCGTGGTCGGCGAGCAGGTGGCCGAGGTAGCCGAGGTGGTCGCCGATCCAGTACCAGCGGACGATCGGTTCATCGTCCACCGGAGGCCCCGTCCTGGCCGTCGCCGTTCCCGGTGGTGCCGTTCCCGGTGGCGTCGTCCTCGTGGCCGCCGTTCTCGGTGGTGCCGTGCTCGTGGCCGCCGTTCCCGGTGATGCCGTCCTTCCCGCCGCCGTCCCCGTTGCTGCTGTTCGAGGGCGGTGCGGCGAAGGGCCCGTCGGTGCGGACGGCGCCGTCGGCGCCCGGCCGGAGCGCGGCGAGGACGGCCTCGCGGCTCGCGGTGCCGGTGGCGCGGCCCTCGGCGTCCAGCGCGACCGCGACCCCGGCGGGGGAGAGGACGGCGGCGTCCAGCGCGGTGCGCAGGGTGTCGGTGTCCGGGCGGAAGCCGGCGGCCGGGTGCAGCTCGGCGGTGACCGCGTCGCGGTCGATCCAGCCGATCGGGCGGCGCTCGTCGTCCAGCGCCAACTCCCAGCCCCCGTACCTGAGTCCGCCCCCGGAGCCATTCGTGACGCCGACCCCTGCGCCGTTCGTGACGCCGACCCCTGCGCCGCCCTTGAGCCCGTTGCCCAGGGGGCGCAGCACGACGGTGTGGGCGGGGCGCAGGCCGAGGCCGCGCAGGCCGCGGTCACGGCCGAGGAAGGCGGCCACGCCGTCGTCAGCGGGGGTGGTGAGCAGGGTGTGCGGGTCGGCCAGCTGGGCGATCCGGCCGCGCTCGCGCAGCACCACCACCTGGTCGCCGAGCCGGACGGCCTCCTCGATGTCATGGGTGACGAACAGCACCGTCTTGTGCAGCTCGGACTGCAGCCGCAGCAGCTCCTCCTGGAGCCCGGCGCGCACGACCGGGTCGACGGCGCTGAACGGTTCGTCCATCAGCAGCACCGGCGGGTCGGCGGCCAGGGCGCGCGCCACGCCGACCCGCTGCTGCTGCCCGCCGGACAGCTGGAACGGGTACCGCTTGGCGGTCTCGGGTGCGAGCCCGACCAGTTCGAGCAGTTCGGCGGCCCGCGCGCGGGCCTTCTTGCGGTCCCAGCCGAGCAGGTAGGGGACGGTGGCGATGTTGTCGATCACCTTGCGGTGCGGGAACAGCCCGGCCTGCTGGATCACGTAGCCGATGCCGCGCCGCAGTTTGGCGGGCTCCAGCTCGGCGACGTCGGTGCCGTCCAGCAGTACGCGGCCCGAGGTGGGCTCGACCATCCGGTTGACCATGCGCAGCAGGGTGGTCTTGCCGCAGCCGGACGGTCCGACCAGGACGGTTATCCGACCGGTCGGGACCTCAAGGTCCAGGCCCTCGACGGCGACTGTGCCGTCGGGGTGGCGCTTTCCGGCGCCCTCGAATCTGATCACGGGGTGTTTCCTCGTCAGGGCGCCCGGAGGAGGCGGCGCCTGTGTCGGTCGGTCTTTCGGTTGTTGGCGGTTTGTCGACAAACAGCGGTGCGGATCGGTGCCGGTGGCGCTTGTCGTACCAACCGCCCCGGGCAATCCTCCGCCCGCGTGGCTGCCCAGGATCGGACCGGCGGAAACTCCGATCAGACTATGACCTGCATCATCTCCTGTCTCTGATTTACCGTCGGGCGCGTGCCGTGCGGCCGACACCGTGGCTGGGTCCCGGGCTCCCGTCCGCAGTCGGGGTCCCGGGGCCCGGGGAGTCCCGGCAGCCGCGGTGGTCCCGGGTCAGCCGCCCGGACGGGTCGGCAGACCGGCCGCCGCCCAGCCGACGAACCCGCCGTCCAGGTCGGTCGCCCGGTGCAGGCCCAGTTCACGGAGCGAGGCGGCGGCCAGGCTGGAGGCGTAGCCCTCCGAGCAGACCACGATCACCTCGATGTCGTAGCCCGCGGCCTCGGGGATCCGGTGACTGCCCGTCGGGTCGAGCCGCCACTCCAGCACGTTGCGCTCGATGATCAGCGAGCCCGGGATCTCCCCCTCGGCCGCCCGCTGGGCCGCCGGGCGGATGTCCACCAGCAGCGCGCCGTCCAGCTGCGCCTGGTACGCCTCCCGGGCACGTGGACGGTGGACGCCCTCGCGGGCCCGCTCCACCAGGTCGTCGATCGTGGTCACCATTGCTCCGGTCCTTCCTCCGAGGTGCGCACGAGCCCTCCGGCCCGCAGGTCGTAGTGCGCCATCGAGCCCAGCGGGGGCGAGTAGGCGTGCAGGGTGACGGCCGGGCCGGACGCGGTGTTGCGCACGTCGTGCACGTACTCGGGGCCGAAGGCGCGGGCGGTGCCGGCCGGCACCCGGCGGATCAGCAGGCCCTGGTCCGGACCGCCGAGGGACAGCTCCTCCAACTCGCCGAGGGCGACGGTGAAAGCGCCGCGGGAGCCGCCGTGGTCGTGGAAGCCGGTGGACTGGCCGGGGAGCCAGCTGATCAGCCACACCTCGTGGTCGTCCTCGGCCACCAGGCGCCGGTACCAGCGCTCCTCGGTGGCGAGGCGGACGTGGTGGATCCACCGGTCGGGCTGCTCGGCCAGCTCGCGGACGATGGTCCGCAGGGTGCCGGGGCTGAGCGGGGCGCGGGCGTCCACCGCGGGGGGCGCGGTCGTCGGGGGCTCGGAGACGGGGGCCGGGCCGGTGTGCAGGCTCATCAAGGCGTCCTCGGGTGCGCGGGAACGTCGGCGGGGTGTGCCCGGGGGGCGGCGCGGGTCGGCGGGCGCGGGCCGACGGAGCGGCCCGGTACGCACGGGGTGCGCCGGGGTGCGGGCGGGAAGGTCAGGACTGCGGGTGCGCGGCGCGGGCCCTGGCAGACGTCACAGGGCGGGACCGGCGGGGGAGTGCGAGGTCAACAGGCACAGATGGAACTCGCCTGGCGTCGCAGATCGACGTGCAGGCGGCAGACCAGAGTGGTGCCGGAGTCCATGCCCGGGATCCTTGCCGAGCGAACCGGACGAAGTCAAGCCGCGCCGACCGTCCGTCGATCTTCCGCCGTGCGCTGTCCGCCGCTCTTCCGCGGTCTCTCCGTCGGTCTTCCGCCGGTCTTCGGCCGCCCGCTCGCCGACGGCAGCCACGATGGTCGAACGGGAACGCGGCGGCTCGAATGAGTAAGGAGGCTACGGACGGGGTAGATGAGCTTTTCATCCCACCCACGGCCGCCCGCGTGTCCGCACAACGAGATCGCCCCAGACGCGTTTCCGCCGACGTATTGTCAGGCCACCAAGGCCCGGCCTACCGTCAACAGATCGCTTTCTACGCACGTAGACCCCCTGCGGATCCCCGAGCGGACCCGCAGGTGAGACCCGCCCCGTCAACCATCTCACCGCGGGCCCGACCGTACGGCCGGGCCGCGGAGTTGCGGAGGTTTCCCATGTCGCAGATCGTCCGTGCCGCCCTCGTCCAGACGCGTTGGACCGGTGACCAGGAGAGCATGATCGCCCTCCACGAGCGGTACGCCCGCGAGGCCGCCGCCCAGGGAGCGCAGATCATCGGCTTCCAGGAGGTCTTCAACTCCCCGTACTTCTGTCAGGTCCAGGAACCCGAGCACTACCGGTGGGCCGAGGCCGTCCCGGACGGGCCGACCGTACGCCGGATGCAGGACCTCGCCCGCGAACTCGGGCTGGTGATCGTCGTCCCGGTCTACGAGGAGGAGCAGACCGGCGTCTACTTCAACACCGCCGCCGTGATCGACGCCGACGGCAGCTACCTCGGCAAGTACCGCAAGCACCACATCCCGCAGGTCAAGGGCTTCTGGGAGAAGTACTACTTCAAGCCCGGCAACCTCGGCTGGCCGGTGTTCGACACCGCCGTCGGCAAGGTCGGCGTCTACATCTGCTACGACCGCCACTTCCCGGAGGGCTGGCGCGCGCTGGGCCTGGCCGGCGCGCAGATCGTCTACAACCCCTCCGCCACGAGCCGCGGGCTGTCCGCCTACCTCTGGCAGCTCGAACAGCCCGCCGCCGCCGTCGCCAACGAGTACTTCGTCGCCGCCATCAACCGGGTCGGCACCGAGGAGTACGGCGACAACGACTTCTACGGCACCTCCTACTTCGTCGACCCGCGCGGCCAGTTCGTCGGCGACGTCGCCTCCGACAAGGAGGAGGAACTCGTCGTTCGCGACCTCGACCTCGGCCTGATCGAACAGGTCCGACAGCAGTGGGCGTTCTACCGCGACCGCCGCCCCGACGCCTACGGACCGCTCGCCGAGGCCTGAGGAGCAGCGCGATGACCACCCGCGACCCGCAGCAGCGCACCGTCGTCCGCGGCGGCCTCGTCATCACGGCCACCGAGGAACTCCACGCCGACGTCCTGATCGAGGGCGAGCGCGTCGCCGCCCTCGCCGCCACCGGCAGCTCCGCCGCCGAGGCCTGGACCGCCGACACCGTCATCGACGCCACCGGCCACTACGTCATCCCGGGCGGTGTCGACGCCCACACCCACATGGAGCTGCCGTTCGGCGGCACCGCGGCCTCCGACACCTTCGAGACCGGCACCCGGGCCGCGGCCTGGGGTGGCACCACCACCATCGTCGACTTCGCCGTCCAACCGGTCGGCGGCTCGCTGCGCGAGGGCCTGGACAGCTGGCACGCCAAGGCCGACGGCAACTGCGCCGTCGACTACGCCTTCCACACCATCGTCTCCGACGTCAACGACGGCGTGCTCAAGGAGATGGACGCCCTCGTCGACTCCGGCGAGTCCACCTCCTTCAAGCTCTTCATGGCCTACCCCGGCGTCTTCTACAGCGACGACGGCCGCATCCTGCGCGCCATGCAGCGCGGCGCCGCCAACGGCGGGCTGATCATGATGCACGCCGAGAACGGCATCGCCATCGACGTCCTGGTCGAACAGGCGCTCGCCGCCGGACACACCGCCCCGCGCTACCACGGCGAGGTGCGCCGCGAACTGCTGGAGGCCGAGGCCACCCACCGGGCGATCAAGCTCTCCCAGGTCGCCGGCAGTCCGCTCTACGTGGTGCACGTCTCCGCCGCCGCCGCCCTCGCCGAGCTCGCCCGGGCCCGCGACGAGGGGCTCAACGTCTTCGGCGAGACCTGCCCGCAGTACCTCTTCCTCTCCACCGACAACCTCGCCGAGGAGGGCGCGGACGGCTTCGAGGGCGCCAAGTACGTGTGCAGCACACCGCTGCGACCGCGCGAGCACCAGGAAGCGCTCTGGCGCGGGCTGCGCACCAACGACCTCCAGGTGGTCTCCACCGACCACTGCCCGTTCTGCTTCGTCGGACAGAAGGAGCTCGGGCGCGGCGACTTCTCGAAGATCCCCAACGGCCTTCCGGGCGTGGAGAACCGGATGGACCTGCTCCACCAGGCCGTCGTGGACGGGCACATCAGCCGGCGCCGCTGGGTCGAGATCGCCTGCACCACGCCGGCCCGGATGTTCGGGCTGCACCCGCGCAAGGGCACCATCGCGCCGGGCGCCGACGCCGACCTCGTCGTCTACGACCCCACGGCGGTGCAGACCGTCTCCGCCGCGACCCATCACATGAACGTGGACTACTCCGCGTACGAGGGCCGCCAACTCACCGGCCGGGCGCGGACGGTGCTCTCGCGGGGCACCGTCGTGCTGGACGGGGACACCTGGCTCGGCCGGGCCGGTCACGGGACCTTCCTGCGCCGCGACACCTGCCAGTACCTGCTCTGATCCACGGCCCGCGCCGTGCGGACGTCCGCTCCCTTCGTACGTCCGCTCCCTTCCGTATCCGCACGTCTTCTTGTCGACCAGCCGCCGCCCGGGCCCGACCGGCGGTCGGGCGGCGGTCCCACCCTTGTCATTGGAGCCAGTCATGGACATCGGCCTCGTCCTGCAGACCGACCCGCCCGCCCGCCTGCTCATCGACCGGATGATCCGCGCCGAACGGGCCGGGTTCAGCCACGGCTGGACCTTCGACTCCTGCGTGCTGTGGCAGGAGCCGTTCGTCATCTACAGCCGCATTCTCGCCGAGACCGAGCGCCTGACCGTCGGCCCGATGGTCACCAATCCCTCGACCCGCACCTGGGAGGTCACCGCCTCCCTGTTCGGCACGCTCAACGACATGTTCGGCAACCGTACGGTCTGCGGGATCGGCCGGGGTGACTCCGCCATGCGGGTCGCCGGACGGCACCCGGCCACGCTCGCCCGGCTCTCCGAAGCCATGCACGCCATCAAGGAGTTGGCGGAGGGGCGGACCGTCGAGGTGGACGGCACCGAGATGCACCTGCCGTGGGTCGGCGAGGGCGCCTCGCTGCCGATCTGGATGGGCGCCTACGGGCCCAAGGCACTCGCGCTGACCGGCCGTCAGGCCGACGGTTTCATCCTGCAGTTGGCCGACCCATACCTGACCGAGTTCATGATCAAGGCGGTGCGGGCGTCCGCCGTCGAGGCGGGCCGGGACCCGGATTCGGTCACCATCTGCGTCGCCGCCCCCGCCTACGTCACCGCCGACGACTCGCCCGCCGCCCTCGCCCACGCGCGGGAGCAGTGCCGCTGGTTCGGCGGGATGGTCGGCAATCACGTCGCCGACCTGGTCAACCACTACGGCGAGCACTCCGATCTGGTGCCGGAGGCGCTCACCGACTACATCAAGGGCCGCCAGGGCTACGACTACAGCCACCACGGCCGGGCCGGTAATCCGGACACGGCCTTCGTCCCGGACGAGATCGTGGACCGCTTCTGCCTGATCGGCCCGGCCGAGGTGCAGCGCGAGCGCCTGGCGGAACTCCGCTCGCTCGGCGTCGACCAGTTCGCCGTCTACGCCATGCACGACGCGATCGAGAGCACCATCGACGCCTACGGGACGGACGTCATCCCCCACTTGTGACCTGCCTGTGAATCCAGGTGCGGCAGACGGGAGTTGCCCATGGCCCACACCGCGACCGGCGACGGACGGCAGTGGCAGCACCCCGACGGACGAGTCGAACTCGACCCGGCTGCAGGGGAGTTGCCCGACAACGGCTTCACCAGCGACGACCTGCGGCCGGTCCCGGTGGCGCGGCGCACCTGGTCCACGTACAACTTCCTCGCGCTCTGGGTCGGCATGGCCCACAACATCCCTTCGTGGACCCTGGCCTCGGGCCTGGTCGCGATCGGCATGGACTGGAAGCAGGCGGTGCTGACCATCGCACTCGCCAACCTGATTGTGCTAATTCCGATGCTGCTCACCGGGCATGCCGGCACCAAGTACGGCATCCCGTTCCCGGTGTTCGCCCGGGCCTCGTTCGGGCTGCGCGGCGCCAACCTGCCCGCGCTCCTCCGGGCGGCCGTCGCCTGCGCCTGGTTCGGCATCCAGACCTGGATCGGCGGGGAGGGCATCTTTCTGCTCGCGGGCAAGCTGCTCGGTGAATCATGGCGGACCGCAGGGGAGTTGGGCGGGTACCCGTGGACGCAGTGGCTGTCCTTCCTGGTGTTCTGGGTGATCGAGATGCTCATCATCGCCCGGGGGATGGAGGCACTGCGGCGCTTCGAGAACTGGGCGGCGCCGTTCGTCATCGTCGGCGCGCTCGCACTGCTCGGGTGGATCACCGTCAAGGCGGGCGGGTTCGGACCGCTGCTCGACCAGCCGTCCGCGCTGGGGTGGGGCCGAGAGTTCTGGAGGGTCTTCTTCCCGGCGCTGATGGGCATGATCGGGTTCTGGTCCACCCTGGCGCTCAACATCCCGGACTTCACCCGCTTCGGCGGCAGCCAGCGGGCGCAGATCCGCGGGCAGGCGCTCGGCCTGCCGACCACGATGACCCTCTTCGCGCTCCTGTCCGTGCTGGTCACCTCGGGCTCCCAGGCCGTGTACGGCGAACCGGTGTGGGACCCGATCCAGCTCGCCGCGAAGATGGAGAACCCGGCGGGCATCCTGTTCGCGCTGCTGACAGTCCTGGTCGCGACGCTGTCGGTGAACATCGCCGCCAACGTCGTCTCGCCGGCCTACGACCTCACCAACCTGCTGCCGCGGTTCGTGAACTTCCGCACCGGGGCGCTGATCACGGGCGTGGTCGGGATCGCGATCTTCCCGTGGCGGCTGATCGCCGACCCGCACGTCTACATCTACACCTGGCTGGGTGTGGTCGGTGGGCTGCTGGGCACCGTCGCCGGCGTCCTGATCGCGGACTACTGGCTGCTGCGCGGCACCCGCCTCCGGCTCGCCGAGCTGTACCGGCCGGGCGGGGCGTACTGGTACGCGGCGGGGTGGAACTGGCGGGCCGTGGTGGCCCTGCTGGTGGGCGGCCTGCTGGCCGTCGGGGGCTCCTACTCCACGGTGGACGCCCACGGTGTCGCGCAGGGCCCGTTCCCGGCGAACGGCCTCGTCCCCCTCCTCAAGCCGCTCGCCGACTACGGCTGGGCCGTGGGCCTCGCGGCTGCGGCGAGCCTCTATGTGCTCCTCAACCTCGGTCGGCGGACCGGGGCCGGGGCCGGGGTTGAGGCCGGGTCCGAGCCCGGGTCCGGGCCCGAGCCCGGGGCTGAGGCCTGAGGGCGGCGGGCGGACGGGTGGCGGCGAACAGCTGACAGATTTCGAAATCTGTCAGCTGTCAGCTGTTCGCTGTTTGCTGATCGTTGTTCGTTGTCATCTGTCGCGCGCCGCCTGCCGCTCGTCACGAGCCTGCTGCCGCCCGCTCGACGGCGGCGAGGACCTTTGCGGCGCCGTCCTCGGCGGCGAGGGCGGCGGCGACGGCGCGGGCGCGGGCGCGGTGGTGCGGGGTGTCCAGGGTGCGGCGGAGGGCAGCGGCGAGCCGGTCGGGGGTGAGGGACCGGAGGGGTACGGGGCCGGGGGAGACCCCGAGGGCGGCGAGCCGGGCGGACCAGAAGGGGGCGTCCAGCTGGGCGGGGACGGGCACGGTGGGCGTCCCGGAACGGAGGGCGGCAGCCGTGGTGCCGGCGCCGGCGTGGTGGACCACCGCGGCGGTGCGGGGGAACAGCCAGTCGTGCGGGGTGTCGCCGATGGTCAGCACGGTGTCCGAGTCCTCGGCGGCCAGGCCGCTCCAGCCCGTCTGCAGGAGGAGTCGCACCCGGGCGCTGCGAGCCGCCGCGAGGACGGTGGCGGTGAGTCGTTCGGGATCCGGGACGACCAGGCTGCCGAAGCCGACGAAGACCGGCGGCGGACCGGCGGCGAGGAAGTCGAGGAGCCTGGCCGGGGGTTGCCAGTCGGGCTGTGCGGCCGGCCACCAGTAGCCCGCCACGTCCAGCCGGGGGTGCCAGTCGGGCGGGCGGGGGACGACCGTCGGCGAGAAGCCGTGCAGGACGGGGTGGTTGCGTCGGGGCCGGGCGATGCCGAGCGGCGGCAGGCCGAGCCGACGGCGCAGCCCGCGTACGGCCGGGACGAACAGCTGGTCGGTCGCGGCCTGGACGGCGTGCCCGGCGAGCAGGTTGCCGGGTCGGGAGAGCGACCGGGCGCCCGTGACGGCGGGCGCGAACTCCCTTGTGGGGGCGATGGGTTGGAGGAACAGTCCGATGGTGGGGACGTCGGCGGCCTCGGCGGCGACCTGGCCGAGCGCGCTGGTGGTGCTGGTGGTCAGCAAGAGGTCGGTGCCGAGCGCGACGGCCTCGGCGATGCCGTCACCGAGTGCGGGCATGAACTTCCGGCCAAGTCGCAGGAGTTGGAGGACGGCCCCCGGTCCGCTGCCGGCCTTCAGCAGTCGCCGCCCCTGTTCGGAGGCGAGTTCGGCGCGCGGGTCGACCGGCAACGCCCGGAACTCCAGCCCGGCCGCTCGCACGGAATCGGCGAAGGCGGTGTGAGTGGCGACGGCCACCTGGTGGCCGGCCGCCCGCAGACGGACCCCGAGCCCGGTGAAGGGGGCCACGTCGCCGCGGGACCCGGCGGTGGCGATCAGGATGCGCATGGCCGCAGTATTCCGGCGCGGGCGGCCCTCAGGAAGGACACCACGCAGGGCGGGACGGGGAAGGGCCGTGGCCGGTCCCGGGTGCGGCGCCCCGCACCGACGGAACCGCGCGGCGGGAGGCGGCGTCCTTCGGGGCAGAGCGGACGGAACGGGGCCGTCGCGCCGGGACGGGAAGGAAGACGGATGAGCATCGTCGCGTGGATCGTGCTGGGCCTGGTGGCAGGTGCGCTGGCCAAGCTGCTGCTGCCGGGGAAGGACCCGGGCGGCCTGATCGTGACCACCCTGATCGGCATCGCCGGATCCTTCGTCGGCGGCTGGATCGCCTCGCACTTCATGCACCGGTCGATCAACGCGCACTTCTTCGACGGTGCGACCTGGGCGTCGGCGATCGGCGGAGCCCTGGTGCTGCTGATCGGCTACCGGCTGCTGTTCGGCAACTCGCGCCGCTAGGGCCTGTCTTCAAACCCCCGTCGTCCGCCCGCGGGGCGGGCGGGGCGGCGTTCCGGCGCGGGGTCGTCCGGTGGCCGGTTCGGGTCGGTCGTCGCGGGTACCGGAAACCAAGCAGCCCCCTCCGGCGTCCTTCGGACCGGACCCGGTGTCTCGACGGGGCCGTCACGCCGATGACGCGAGGGGCGACTGATGAGCTGGATGGCGTGGATCGTGCTGGGCCTGGTGTCGGGGACCTTGGCCAGGATGGCGATGCCGGGGAAGGGCGAGCGCGGTCTGATCGGGACCACCCTGATCGGCATCGCCGGCTCCTACGTCGGCACCTGGATCGTCTTGCACTGGATGCACGGGTCGGTGAAGGTGAGCTTCCTCGACCTGACGACCTGGGTGTCGGCGATCGGCGGCGCGGTGGTGCTGCTGTTCCTCTACGGGGTGCTGCTGCGCATCGTGCGGCGCTGACCGCTCGGCCGGCGGCCCTACTGGTCGCCTGACGCGTCCGGCCCGTCCGCGGTGTCCGGTCCGTCTGGCGCGTCCGGCCCGTCCGCGGTGCCCGTGACCCAGGCCGGCAGCGCCTCGCGGGCGTCCAGCCAGGCGGCCGGGACGTCGGCGAGCCCGGTACGGGCGGCGACCACACCGGCGGCGATCGCGCAGGTGGTGTCCTGGTCACCCCAGCCCTCCAGGGTGTGCCAGACGGCCTCGGGCAGCGAGTCCGGGTGCCCGGCGGCGGACCACAGGGCGAACGGGACGGTGTCCGGGGCGGAGATCAGGGCCCCGGAGCCGAGCACGCCGGCGGCGTGCCGGACGCTGGTGTGCTCGGGCAGCCGGGAGGCGATCCGCAGGCCGGAGCGGACGTCGCTGTCCGGCAGCCGTCCGGCGACCTCGGTCAGCAACTCGGCCCGGCCGGGCGGGGTCCCGCCCCGGCTCCGCACGGCGAGCGCGGCCGCGAGGGCGACCGCCACCGAGCCGACGACCGCCTCCGGGTGGAAGTGCGTGGTGAGCGCCTGCAGTTCGGCCTGCCGGGCCACCGCGTCCAGGTCGTCGGCGAACCAGGCGCCCAGCGGGGCGACCCGCATCGCGGCACCGTTCCCGTACGATCCCTGGCCCTCGAACTGGCCCGCGGTGATGGCCCGCCAGTCCCCGCCCGCCCCGATCCCGCGCAGCACCCGGTGCATCGACGGGCCGTACTTGCGGCCGTACTCGCGGGTGTACTCGGCGGCGAACTCCCCGGCCAGCGCGTCCTGTCGGACCTCGCCGTGGGCGGCCAGGTGGCGGACCAGCACGAGAGCCATCGCGGTGTCGTCGGTCCAGTGCCAGGGGGCGGGGCGGGTCAGCCGCGCGGCGAGGGCGACGGGCGCCTCGTCCACCGGGACCGAGAACCAGCGGTCGCCGAAGGCATCGCCGAGGGCGAGCCCCTGCAGGCTGTCCAGGACCGGGCCGGCCGCACGCATGTCATCCTCCGAGTGAGATCGATGGTGCGGGCAGTCTGCCGGACGGCCGAGGCGCCGGCGACCGGATATCCCTCCGGGCGTCGGCGCCTCGATCGTTCGGGGTGGTGCGTCACTTGGCCCTGAGGCCGCCGAGGACGAGCTTCCAGACGGCCTCGAAGCGGTCGTCGGCCTCCGGCGCCGACCAGGTGGCCGCGTAGGCCGGGTCGTGGAACGGGGCGGTGGCGTCGAAGACGGCGCGGGCGGTGTTCAGGATGTGGGCCAGCTTGAACTCCTTGCCGTCGATGCCGTCCTGGACGATCTGCGCGATCTGCTTGACCAGGGTGTCGATGTGCGCGTCGACGGTGCCGCTGTTCTCCTCGACCAGCACCATGTACGTGGCGAACAGCTCCGGGTCGTCGAGCGCCTTCTTCCGCTTGGCCGCGAACAGCGTCGTCAGCCAGCGGTGCAGGCGCTCGGCGGCGGAGCCGCCCTCGGTGGAGATGGCCGCGAGTCGGTGGTGCGCCTGGTCGAGCCAGCGCTGGGTGACCGCCTCGCGCAGCGCGGCCTTGCTCGGGAAGTGGCGGTAGACGCTGCTGTGGCTGACGCCGAGGATCCGGGCGACGTCCACGACGGTGGCCTTGGCCGGGCCGAACCGCCGGAGGACGTCCTCCGCCGCGATGAGGATCTGCTCGGCGGTGAGTGTGGTGTCCGTGGTCACGGGGGAGGTCCGTCCTTAGGGTCGTCCGGTTGGTGCGGCGGTGCTGTGGTCCGGCGGTGCGGTCGTTCGCGGCTGCGGCTGCGGCTGCGGCTGCGGCTGCGGCTGCGGCTGTTGCTGTTCCGGCCCGGGCCGGTCAGCGCTCGCTGTCCAGGTGGGCCATCTGGGCGGCAGCGTACCGGTCACCTGCGGCGGAGCCGGCGGGGACGGCCGCCTCGACGGCGGCGAGGTCGGCCTCGGTCAGGGTGAGGTCGAGGGAGCCGAGGGCCTCGGTCAGGCGCTCCCGGCGGCGGGCACCGACCAGCGGGACGACGTCCTGCCCGCGCGATGCCACCCAGGCGATGGCGACCTGGGCCACGCTCGCGTCCTTCGCGGCGGCGATCGTGCGCAGCGCCTCGACCAGCGCCAGGTTGTGGGCCAGGTTCTCGCCCTGGAAGCGCGGGCTGTGGCTGCGGAAGTCGGTGCCCGCGAGGTCGCGGCCCTGGTTCCAGTGGCCGCTGAGCAGACCGCGGGAGAGCACGCCGTACGCGGTGATGCCGATGCCCAGCTCGCGGGCGGCGGGGAGAACGGCGGCCTCGATCGAGCGGCTGAGCAGGGAGTACTCGATCTGCAGGTCGCTGATCGGGTGGACGGCGGCGGCGCGGCGCAGGGTGTCGGCGCCGACCTCGGAGAGGCCGATGTGCCGGACGTAGCCGCCCTTCACCAGGTCGGCGATGGCGCCGACGGTCTCCTCGATCGGGACCTTCGGGTCGAGGCGGGCCGGGCGGTAGACGTCGACGTGGTCGGTGCGCAGGCGGCGCAGGGTGTAGGTCAGCGCGGTCTTGGTGGCGGCGGGGCTGGCGTCGTAGCCGAGCCACTGGCCGTCGGGGCCGCGCTGGGCACCGAACTTCACGCTGATCTGCACGCTCTCGCGGTCGCGGCCGCGCAGGGCCTCGTGGATCAGCAGCTCGTTGTGGCCCATGCCGTAGAAGTCGCCGGTGTCGAGGAGGGTGATCCCGGCGTCGAGGGCGGCGTGGATGGTGGCGATGCTCTCGGCCTCGTCGGCCGGGCCGTACAGGTCGGACATGCCCATGCAGCCGAGGCCGAGGGTCGAGGTGACGGGCCCGGTGGTGCCGAGGCGGCGCTGTACGGGGCGGGTGGTGGAGGACATGCGTACTCCCGGAGGGGTGGTGGGGGCAGGGTGGCCCGGGTGTCACTATGGCACGACAGCGAACAGATTTCAAAATCTGTTCGCTGTCGTCTGTTATCTGAAAGTTGAAATCTGTCGATTGTCATCTGTTAGGGCTTGTCACACACCCCGGATCGGTTCCCGTACGGCCTGGCCGGAGCCGGGCCCGGCTCCGGCCCTGTGCCCGGTCCATCATCGAGCGGCTGGAGCCGCCCCGCCCGTTGGTCCGGGGAGCGGAGGAGGTGGGCACGGGCGGGCGGCAGATTGCGCCACACCGTGCGCTCGCCCAGCCCGTACGCCGCCTCGAACTGCCGCAGCAGCCGCACCACCGCCCGGTGGCGGGCGCCCCGGCGGGGGCCCGAGGCGAGGGTGCGCGCCGTCGTGGTGCCGAGGTACCCGAAGTACGTCAGCTCACCGCCGGGCGTCAGCAGGCGCAGGTAGAGGTCGAGGATCTCGCGGACCTGCGCGGGGCGGAAGTTGGTGAACGGCAGCCCGGACACGATCGCGTCGTACCGCTCCTCCGGATCCGCCGGGCCCGCCCCCACCTCCGTTCCCCTCCCCGTCGATGCCGATGCCGATGCCGACGCCGAGGAGCGGCGGTGCGCCAGCTCCTCGACCCGGCAGGCCGAGAGCCGCAGCCCGATCCCCGGGTGGCGGGCGGCCAGCACCGGGTCGTCCCGAAGCCGGCCGGCGAACCGCGGGTTCGCCTCGACGACGTGCAACCGGTCGCCCGGGCGCAGCGCTCGGACCAGACGGCGGGTCACCACGCCCGTGCCGGCGCCGACTTCGAGCACCGAGATCGGGTGGTTCGGGCGGCTGGTGACCGGCACCACCAGCGCGTTCACCAGTTCCGGGCCGCTCGGGGCCAGCGCGCCGGTGTCGTGGAACGTGCGCAGGGCCTCGGAGAGGAACAGCAGGCCGTCCCCGCCGGAGGGCCAACCGTGGTTTGAGGGCGACGAGTCGGGGTGAAGCCGGAGCTGGTCGTTCGTCATGTCTTCGACGGTAGGAAGGGCAGGAGTGCGGCGGATCGGCCGGTCGGCGACGCGCACCCCCGACGAAAGTCGAGGGTGCGGTTGGCCGGAAGACAGAGGTAACCAGGAGCCGGGCGCGCCTAGCATCGAGCCCGGGTTCACGCCCGAGCCGGTGGTCACGTCAGAGGCCGTGGCGCACACCCGCGACCGTGCTCAGGTCCGAGCGGCGGACGGCCGGCAGGACGTCGGAACGAGGAAGGGGGAAGCCCGATGCGCAGGAGTCCGCTCGGCTGGTACGGCCCGGACCAACGGCCCTGGATCGAGACGTCGCTGCTGCTCGGCCTGCTCGCCCTGACCGTCGAGGAGGCCCTGGTCCAGTGGCTGAGCGCGGACGGCCCGCTGCGCGTACCGCGTACGGTCGTGGCCGCGCTGGCCTCGCTCTCCCTCCTCTTCGCCCGCCGCCACCCGGTCGCCTCCGCCGTCCTGCCGGTGCTCACCGCAGGGCTGTTCGACCGGGCCTTCCCCGGCATGTTCAGCGTCTTCCACCTCGCCTACCTCGGCCGGACGGGGCCGGCGTCGGTCGGGGGCGTGGTCATCGCCGTGGTCAGCGCGTTCGACGCGGACTCACCGGCCGGCTGGGCCGGTGCGTTCGGCTCCCAACTCCTCTTCCAGGCCGCCACCTTGGCGGTCGGGCTGTGGCTGCACGGCAGGCGGGTGCTGATCCGTACCCTGCACGAGCAGGTCGACGCGTTGCGCCGCGAGCGCGAGCTGCGCGCCGGACAGGCCCGGGCCGCCGAACGCGCCCGGATCTCCCGGGAGATGCACGACGTGCTGGCCCACCGTCTCAGCCTGCTGGTGCTGCACGCCGGAGTGCTGCGCGACCAGTCCAGGGCCGGGACCGTCGCGGCCGACCCGGACCGGCTCGCCGACCGGCTCGAACTGCTGCGCACCACCGCTGCCCGCTCGCTCGACGACCTGCGCGACGTCCTGGGAGCGCTGCGCGCCGACCCTCCGGCCCGGCCCGCCGCCGGGGACGGGCCCGCGCCGCCGAGCACGGCCGCGTCCGTCCCGGGGCCGGCCCTGCGTGACCTCACCGAGCTCGTCGGCGAGGCGACCCAGGCCGGGCAGCAGGTCGAACTGGCCCTGGCCGGAGACCCGGAGTCCGTCCCGACCACCCACCGGCTGGCCGTGCACCGGCTGGTCCAGGAGGCCCTGACCAACGCCCGCAAGCACGCGCCCGCCGCGTCGGTCACCGTCCGGGTCGGCTACGGGGAGCCGGCCACCGTCGTCGAGGTCCGCAACGGCCCCGGCGGGGTGCCACCGGACGGTCCGGGGAGCGGCGGCGGGTACGGCCTGGTGGGGCTGGGCGAGCGGGTCGCCGCGCTCGGCGGTCAGCTCGACGCGGGCCCGGACGGGGAGGGCGGCTTCCGGCTCTCCGCCCGCCTGCCCAGCCGGTCACCCACGTCGGGCGGCCTGCCGCAGACGGTGCCCGAACCGGTGCCCGAAGCGGCTCCCGAACCGGCTCCCGCCCGTATCGACGGTTCGCTCCCGGACCCGAACCCGTCGAACCCGACGAACCTGTCGGACCCGCCGGACCCGCCGGACCAACCGCACTCGTGGGACCGACCGAACCGGCCGTGGTTGCCGACGCGGTTCGAGCAGCGAGCGCAGTCCGAACAGCTCCGGCAACCGACGCAGCAGCCGAAGGGGACCGCATGATCCGAACGATGGTGGTCGACGACGACGCCCTGGTCCGCCTCGGCCTGGTCGATCTGCTCGCCCAGGACCCGGCGCTCACCGTGGTCGCCGAGGCCGCCGACGGACTCCAGGCCGTCGAACTCGCCGGGAGCCGGCGGATCGACGTGGCGTTGATGGACATCCGGATGCCCCGGCTCGACGGCATCGCCGCCACCCGTCGCCTGCGCGAACTGCCCGACGCCCCCCGGGTCATCGCACTCACCACCTTCGACCTGGACGAGTACGTGTACCAAGCGCTCGCCGCCGGGGCCGACGGCTTCCTGCTCAAGGACACTCCGCCCGCCGAGATCGCCCGGGCCGTGCACGTCGTGGCCGGCGGCCAGGGGATGCTGCACCCGACGGCCGCGCGACGCCTGATCGACCGCTACCACCGCGTCGGCGCTCCCCGGTCGGTCGCCGCCCGCAGCCGGGTCGCCGGCCTCACCCCGCGCGAGACCGACGTACTGCGCGAACTCGCCGACGGGCTCTCCAACGCCGAGATCGCGGGCGTCCTGGGGATGCGCGAGAGCACCGTCAAGGCGCACGTCAGCCGGATCCTGACCGGGCTCGGCGTCGGCAACCGGGTCCAGGCCGCGCTGCTGGCACGCGATGCCGGGCTGGTCGGGGACGGCACCTGAGGGCGGCGGCCGCGCGGTCCGGAGCGGTTGGGCACGGCGGCGGTGCGGTGCCCGGTGGCGTTCGTGGCATTCGCGACCATGCACGGTGTTCATGGCTTTCATGACGTTCACGGCTTTCATGGTGCTCATGATTGTTCGCGTCGTTCATGGCATTCATGGCATTCATGGCATTCATGGCGCTCATGGGCGTTCGCGGTGTTCGTGGCACTCGGTGGCGGCGCACGGCGGGGCTCGTCGGGGCACCGCATCGGCCGGTGTTCACGCGGGTGTTCCCCGGACGTTCCCGTGGAGTCGGGCCGGGAGGCCGGGCGGGCTTCCCTGAGCCGTCGCGTGCTCCCGGTTCGTACCGCATGCTGAGCCGCTGTCACCCATCCGGCGTGGAAATGCCGTGCCTTGGCGGTTTGCGCTGCCGAACTCGGGCGGCGGGTCCATGGTGGAGATGGGCGCGATCCGGCGACCGCGCCCGCGCGCCGATCCAGGCCCGCGCGCCGTGCGCCCGCCGCCGTTCCCCGACGGGTGTCCGAGGCTGGGCCCGGAACCGGCACGCTGGGAGCAGGGCCACCTCGCAGGAAACCGAACGGTTCTTCTAGGCTCACATCTCGGCTTCCCTGCGACGGCCCGGCCACCGTGCCGCCGTGAGGAGGCCGCCGTCCACGGGGCTCCGGGCGGACCGGGGCCACCGGATCGAGCGAGGAGGACGCAATGCCAAGCACGCCGCCCAGCCGTTCCACCGCACTTGGGCCAGACGGGCCGTTCCGGCGGGCCGCCGACCATACGGGCAGAACGGTGCGTTCCGGCCGGGCCGGGTACCCGGGCGGGGGCGGTCGGCCGGCCCGACCGCTGAATACCGGCGGCGGCCGCGGAGGCGAGCGTTGAGTCCCCAGATCGTCGGGCCGCCCGCCGCACCGGAGGCCGCCGCGGAACCCGACAGCAACCAGCTCCCCGTTCCGGCCGCTGCCGACGGCGAAGCCCTCGCCGCTGCCGCCACAGCCGCAGTTGTGGCGGCAGCCAGTGCCACCGCCGTGACCGTCACAGCCGTCGCACCCCCGGCATCGGCCGCTGCAAACCCGGCCACTGCTGCCACTGCGAACCCGGCCGCTGCAGCCTCCGCCGCCCCCGCGACCCCCGCCGCCAACGTCCCGGTCACGGCGGCGCTGCCCGGTCTGCCGCAGGCGCTCAGCACCCGCGCCCGTACGCTCGCCGGCGCCGTCCGACGTCGTTGCGCGGACCTGGCCCGGATCGAGTCACCCAGCGGGGACGCACCCCGACTCGACGCCCTCGCCGAGGAGTTGGCGGCCGGCTTCCGCGCCACCGGTGCGACCGCCCGCCGCGAACCCGGTCCGGCCGGTGACCACCTCGTCCTGGAGTGGGAGGGTCGGGACGAGTCCCTGCCGCACTTGCTGATCGTCGGCCACCACGACACCGTCTGGCCGGTCGGCACGCTGGCGGACTGGCCCGTCGCCGAGCAGGACGGTCGGCTCACCGGCCCCGGCGTGGTCGACATGAAGGGCGGACTCGCCATCCTGGAGGGCGCGTTGGCGCTGCTCGCGGACCTGGGCGAGCGGCCGCACCGGACCGTGCGCCTGGTGGTGGTCTCCGACGAGGAGGTCGGCAGCCCGGACGGGCGCCGCCTGGTCGAACGCCAACTGCGGGGAGCCGCAGCGGTGCTGGGCCTGGAACCGCCGCACCCGGACGGTCGGTTGAAGACCGCGCGGCGCGGCAGCACCAGGGTCCGGCTCACCGTGACCGGTCGCGAGGCGCACGCGGGCAACGACGCCCACGACGGGGTGTCGGCGGTCGACGAGCTGGTGGACCAGCTCGTGCTCGTCCGCGGCCTCGCGGTCCAGCCCGGTACAGAGCTCAACGCCGGTCGGATCAGCGGTGGTTCGCGTGCCAACGTGGTCGCGGGCCGGGCCGAGGCCGAACTGGGCCTGCGGTTCTCCACCGCCGAGGCGCAGCGCCGCACGCTCGACCACCTCGCCCGGCTCACCGCGCTGCGCCCGGGTGCCCGGGTCCGGACGGAGGTGCTGTCCAGCCGTCCGGCGTGGCCCGAGCGGACCGGCAACCCGCTGCTGCGGCACGTGCGTTCGCTCGCCGCGGTGCTCGGGCAGCAGCTGGACGGCGCTCCGGCGGGCGGGGCCGGCGACACCAACCTGCCGGGATCTCGCGGGCTGCCGACCCTGGACGGCTTCGGCGCGGTGGGTGCCGGGGCCCACGCCCGGCACGAGCACATCCGGCTGGACCAGATCGCCCCCCGGATCGCCCTGCTGGCGGCGCTGCTCGCCGTACCGCTGCCGCGACTGCGTGATCGCGCGGAGGGGTGAGCGGACGGGGAAGTGGAGGGCGGAGCGTGGCCGGAGTGGCGGAGCGCGGCCGTCGGCGAGCGGGTCGCAGGTGACGAGCACCAGGTCACGGGAACCGCGTGACGGGTAGCAGGTAACAGATAACAGCTGACAGATTTCGAAATCTGTCAGCTGTTATCTGTTTCGTGCCTTGCCATCCCTCCGCCCCGCCGCGCAGAATGGTACCGACCGAACGGTCAGTCGGTTGGTGTCCGAGTTCCGGGCGGGCCGACGGCGCAGGACACGAGAGGGGACCGTGGTGACAGCAGAGGTGGCCGAGGCGGTCCCCGTGCAGGAGCCGGAGGACCGGTTCGAGGCGGTCGTCGCCGCCGAGCAACGGATCGAGCCCAGGGACTGGATGCCCGACGCCTACCGGGCCACCCTGATCCGCCAGATCGCCCAGCACGCCCACTCCGAGATCATCGGCATGCAGCCCGAGGGCAACTGGCTCACCCGGGCCCCGTCGCTGCGCCGCAAGGCCATCCTGCTCGCCAAGGCCCAGGACGAGGCCGGCCACGGCCTCTACCTCTACGCCGCCGCCGAGACCCTCGGCGTCGACCGCGCCGAGCTCACCGAGAAGCTGATCTCCGGCCGCCAGAAGTACTCCTCGATCTTCAACTACCCGACCCTCACCTTCGCCGACGTCGGTGTGATCGGCTGGCTGGTGGACGGCGCGGCGATCTGCAACCAGGTGCCGCTCTGCCGCTGCAGCTACGGTCCGTACGCCCGTGCGATGGTGCGGATCTGCAAGGAGGAGTCCTTCCACCAGCGCCAGGGCTACGAGCTCCTGATGACGCTGATGCGCGGCACCGAGGCCCAACGCCGGATGGTCCAGGACGCCGTGGACCGCTGGTGGTGGCCGTCGCTGATGATGTTCGGCCCCTCGGACGCGGACTCGCCGAACACCGCGCGCTCGATGGCCTGGCGGATCAAGCGCCACACCAACGACGACCTGCGCCAACGCTTCGTCGACATGACCGTCCCGCAGGCCGAGCACCTGGGCGTCACGCTCCCCGACCCCGAGCTGCGCCGGAACGAGGAGCGCGGCGGCTGGGACTTCGGCGAGCCGGACTGGTCCGAGCTGAACCGGGTCATCCGCGGCCAGGGCCCCTGCAACGCCCAGCGGATCGACCGCCGCCGCGCCGCCCACGAGGAGGGCGCCTGGGTCCGCGAGGCCGCCGTCGCCTACGCCGCCAAGCGCGCCGCGGAACAGCCCACCGCGGAACAGCTCACCGCGGAACAGCTCACCGCGGAACAGCTCACCGCGGAACAGCCCGCCGAACAGCACGTCGCCGCGCCTGACGGCGCCGGACAGCACGCCACCGAACAGGAGAACGGAAAGTGACCGAGCCCAAGGCCGAGTCCGAGGCCGCGCCCACGACCGGGTCCAAGGCCGGCTGGCCGCTGTACGAGGTGTTCGTGCGTCCCCGGCGCGGCCTGAACCACGTCCACGTGGGCTCGCTGCACGCCGCCGACGACCGGATGGCCCTGCTCGCCGCCCGCGACCTCTACACCCGCCGCAACGAGGGCGTCAGCCTCTGGGTGGTCCGCTCGGACGCGATCACCGCCTCCACCCCGGACGAGCGCGACCCCTTCTTCGAGCCCAGCGGCGACAAGGTCTACCGCCACCCGACGTTCTACGACATCCCCGAGGATGTCCCGCACATCTGACGGGGGAACCGCCATGCAGGACCACACCGCCGCACCGGGGCACACCGCGACCGGCACCCCGACCGGCACCGGCCACGACAGACACGACGGCCACGGCAGTCATGACGGCCACGACGACCACGTCTACCTCAGCCTTGCCGAGGCGACCCCCGGCCCCGAGGGCGAGGGCCGCTGGGCGTACGGGACGGGCTTCGCCGACCCGCTGCTCGGCGTGGACACCACCCTGCCCGCCGGGACGGACGGCGCGGACCTGGCCGCCTACTGCCAGATGCTCGGCGACGACGCCCTGATCCTCTCCCAGCGGCTGATCGAGTGGTGCACCCGGGCGCCCGAGCTGGAGGAGGAGGTCGCGCTCGCCAACCTGGGCCTCGACCTGCTCGGCCAGTCCCGCCTGCTGCTGACCCGGGCCGGCCAGGCGGACGGGACCGGCCGCAGCGAGGACGACCTGGCGTACTGGCGCGAGGAGCACGAGTTCCGCAACGTCCGGCTGGTGGAGACGCCGAACGGCGACTTCGCGCACTCGATCGCCCGGCTGCTGCTCTTCGCCACCGCCCGCGGCGCCCTGTACGAGGCGCTGAGCGCGCACCCCGACCCGGTGCTCGCGGCGGTGGCCGCCCGGGGCGTCAAGGAGCTGGCGTACCACCGTGAGTACGCCACCGCCTGGACGCTGCGGCTGGGCGACGGAACGCCGTACTCCGCCGAGCGGATGCAGGCCGGGCTGGACGCCGTCTGGCCGCTGCTGGAGGAGCTGTTCACGGCCCACCCGGTGGAGCTGCGGGTGGGCGTCGACCCGGCGACCCTGCGCGAACCGGTGCTGCGCTCGCTCGCCGCCGTGCTCGCCGAGGCCGGGCTGACCGTGCCGGACGTGGCGCCGCTGGCCACCGTCCTCGGCCTGGCCGGCCGCGACGGCGTGCACACCGAGGCCCTCGGCCCGCTGCTCGCCGAACTGCAGGTGGTGGCCCGCGCACACCCGGGGGCGACGTGGTGACGGGAGCCATCGGCACGACCGGCACGACCTGCGTGACCGGCACGACCTGCGTGACCGGCACGACCGGCCTGACCGGCCTGACCGGTCCGACCGGCACGACTGTCAGGACCGGTGCGACGGGTACCGGGGTCGCGGGCACCACCCGCGACCTGGCCCGGGCGGTCGCCGCGGCCGTCCCGGACCCGGAGCTGCCCATGCTCACCCTGGCGGACCTCGGCGTCCTCGCCGACGTCGAGGTGGACGACGCCACCGGTGCGGTCACGGCCTGGCTGACCCCGACCTACTCGGGCTGTCCCGCCGTCGCCGAGATGGCCGGCGACGTGGACCGTCGGCTGCGCGCGGCCGGCTACCCGGACGTCCGGGTGCGGCTGCGGCTGGACCCGCCGTGGTCCACCGACCTGATCACCGCCGAGGGCCGCCGCAAGCTCGCCGAGGCGGGCATCGCCCCGCCGCGTCCGACGTCCGCCGTCGCCGCGGCCGGACCGGTCGCGCTCGCCCTCGGCCCGACCCGTACGGGCGCCGGAGCGGTCACCGCCGCGCCCCCCGTGCCGTGCCCGCAGTGCGGCGGAACGGAGACGGAGGAGCTGTCCCGCTTCGGCTCCACCGCCTGCAAGGCGCTCTGGCGCTGCCGCGCCTGCCGGGAGCCCTTCGAACGCGTCAAGGAGATCTGAATGCCCGCCGCCGTCCCGTCCGCCGCCGCCGACACCCGGGCGACCGGCATCCGCCCGGCCCGCCGCCCCACCTTCCACCGGCTGCGGATCGACCGGGTGGAGCGGCTCTGCGAGGACGCCGTGGCGGTGACCTTCGAGGTGCCGGACGAGCTGGCGGAGGAGTTCGCCTTCCGCCCCGGGCAGACCCTCACGCTCCGCAAGCTGGTGGACGGCGCGGACGAGCGCCGCTCGTACTCGATCTGCGCCCCCGTCGGCGGCCCGCTGCGGATCGCCGTCCGGGAGGTGCCGGGCGGACTGTTCTCGCGCTGGCTGGTGCGCGAGGCGCGGCCCGGCGAGGAGGTGGAGGTGCTGACGCCGTCGGGCCTCTTCACCCCCGAACTCGGCGTCCCCGCCGACCACGTGCTGCTCGCTGCGGGCTCCGGCATCACCCCGATGCTGTCGATCGCCGGCTCCGTGCTGGCCGCCGACCGCCGCTCCACCGTCACCCTGCTCTACGGCAACCGGCGCAGCGACACCGTGATGTTCGCGGACGAGCTGGCCGACCTGAAGGACCGCTACCTCGGCCGCTTCCAGCTGGTCCACGTGCTCTCCCGGGAGACCAGGGACGCCGAGCTGCTCAGCGGCCGCCTGGACCCGGAGCGGGTGCGGGCGCTGCTGGCGGCGCTGGTGGACGTCGACGGCGTCGGGCACTGGTGGCTGTGCGGCCCGTTCGGCATGGTCACCGGGGCGAAGGAGCTGCTCGCCGAGCTGGACGTCCCGGGCGAGCGGGTGCACCAGGAGCTGTTCCATGCGGAGGACGAGCCGCTTCCGGAGCGCGACGAGGACTGGGACAGGGCGGACGCCGGGTCCGACGCCGAGCCCGGTGGGGTGCGCAGCGAGGTCACCGTCGTCCTCGACGGCCGCGGCAGCACCCTCTCCCTCCCGCGCGACCGCACGATCCTGGACGGCGCCCAGCGCTCCCGCCCCGATCTGCCGTTCGCCTGCAAGGGCGGGGTCTGTGGCACCTGCCGCGCCCTGGTGACCGAGGGCGAGGTGGAGATGCGCCGCAACTTCGCCCTGGAGGAGAAGGAACTGGCTGCCGGCTACGTCCTCACCTGCCAGGCCCGCCCGCTCACCGACCGGGTGACGGTCGACTACGACCGCTGAGCCGGGGCCGCCGGGGCCGCCGGGGCCGCGCCCATCCGGTGCGTGGTCCGGCGGCGGCCTGCGGTTGAGCGCGGCCGCGTGCGGTCGCGAACGGTTGAGTGCGGTCGGGGTGGCCAGGGGCGGCCAGGGGCGGTCGAGGCGGCCGTGGGCGATCAGGGCGCCGTCAGACTGCCGCCGGGGCGGGCTGCCGGGCCGGGTCGCCGAGCAGCTTGACCAGGTCATTGACGGCCGCGCGCCCGGCCCGGTTGGCACCGACGGTGCTGGCGGACGGGCCGTATCCGACCAGGTGGACGCGTGGATCGGCGGTGGCGCGGGTGCCGGTGAGCGCGATGCCGCCGCCCGGGGAGCGCAGTCCGAGCGGGGCGAGGTGCCCGACCTCGGGCCGGAAGCCGGTGGCCCAGACGATCGCGTCCACCGCCAGCTCCTCGTCGCCCCAGGCGACCCCGTGCTCGGTGAGGCGGTCGAACATCGGCCTCCGGTGCAGCGCGCCCAGTTCCTCGGCGCGGCGGTAGGCGACGGACGGGCCGAGCCCGGTCACGCTCACCACGCTGCGCACCGGCAGGCCCTGCCGGACCCGCTCCTCCACCATGGCGACCACCGCGCGCCCGTACTCGGGAGTGAACGGCCCGTCGTGGTAGACGGGTTCGGAGCGGGTGACCCAGACCGTCTCGCCGACCGCCGCCACCTCGGAGAGCACCTGGATCGCCGAGGCGCCGCCGCCCACCACCAGGACGCGCTTGCCTGCGAACGCCTCGGGCCCGCGGTAGTCGGCGTAGTGGAGTTGCGGGCCGGCGTAGTGGCCCGGGTAGTGCGGGAGGAAGGGGCGGGTCCAGGTGCCGGAGGCGTTGATCAGCGCGCGGGTGGACCAGGTGCCGCGGTCGGTCTCCACCCGCAGCCGGGAGTCGGGACGCTCGGACTCGGCGCGTACGGCGCGCACCGCGACCGGGCGTACGACCGGGAGCGCGTGCCGCGCCTCGTACGCCGCGAAGTACCCCGGCACCACGGCGCGCGCGGGGCTCTCGGGGTCGACCGGCGGGAGTTCTGCGTCCGGGAGGTCGTGGAAGCCGTGCACGGTGGCCATCCGCAGGGACGGCGAGCGGTGCGCCCAGGCGCCGCCGGGCTCGGCGTTGGCATCGAGCACGACGAAACCGCCCTCGGTGCCGGGCCGGTACGGGGCGAAGCCGCGGCGGCGCAGGTGGTAGGCGGCGGACAGTCCCGCCTGCCCCGCGCCCACCACCAGGACGTCCACGCGCTGCGGCGTGCCGTCCGTCGCGCTTCCGAACGTCGCGCTTCCGTCCGTAGCGAGGCCGGCCGTCGCGCTTGCGGTCGTAGCGCCATCGGCCTCTGCAGCCGAGGCAGCTGCGCCCGAGATCGTTGCACCGTAAACAGTCACGCCCGTGAAACATCGGGGGCCCGGCGCCTGTTCCCGCCGTTGCCGTGGTTCGCGCTGCTTCCGCTGGCCCCGCTGCCTTCGCCGGCCCCGCTGTTCCCATGGGCGGAGCCCTGGGCGTCAGCTGGTCGGGGAGATCACGGCGGCGGTGCCATAGGCGCAGACCTCGGTGCCGACGTCCGCGGCCGCCGTCACGTCGAAGCGCATCATCAGGACGGCATTGCCGCCGCGCGCCCTGGTCTGCTCCACCAGCCGCTGCATCGCCTCGTTGCGGCTCTCGACCAGGGTCTTCGTCAGACCGCGCAGCTCCCCGCCGACCAGTGACTTCAGTCCGGCACCGATCTGGCTGCCGACGTGGCGGCTGCGCACGGTCAGTCCGAAGACCTCGCCGATCACGTGATCGACGCGGAATCCGGGGACGTCATTGGTGGTTACGACCAGGACATCGGCGTTCGGGCCCTGCCCGCCGCCGTACTCGTTGATGTCAGCCATGGGAGTCATCCTGCCCATGTCGGGTGTCCGGGTGACAGAGGCCGGGCCGGTAGGTGGCCGAGAAGGCTTCCGGAAGCTGGTCCGCACCGGTGATCGGGCGGCCGAAAGGCCGTACCGTAGCCCCATGGGCGAGCGAAGCGATCATCCACAGGGGCCGGGCGCGGCGGAGGATTCCGGCGCGCAGGAGATCGAGGCGACGGTGGTGCTGGGCCTGCGGATCACCGACTGGCCGGCGTTGCGCGCGGCCGCGATCAGGGCCGTCGAGGAGCTGGACTTCGAGGGTATCGACCCGGCGGGCCAGCGCCGTGAGCTGCTGCGCGAGGTCGCCGAGGACGCCAACGCGGCGCTCGGCGCGCTGTTGCACCCGGACCGGCTGGTGGCCGCCATCCCCGGGGTCGAGGCGATGGGCGGCACACTGGAGATCAGCGTGACCGAGGACTTCACGCCGGACTTCGCCGAGCTGTTCCCGCTGGACGGCGACGACGAGGACGGCGGCGCGGGCGCGGACTGGACGCTCACCCCGCGCACCGCCTGCCTGCTCCACGCCCAGCTGCTCGGCCTGGCCGACGCCGCCTACGACGACCTCGACGAGCACGGGGACGAGGCGGTCGCCGACGGCGAGGACATCGACTGGACGGTCTTCGCCCGGCTGCCCCAGCGCACCTGGCGGATGCACCGGGGCTGGCGCCGCGCGATGGCCCGGGCCTTCGACGACCTGGCCGACGACCTCGCGCTCGGCGAGTGGCCGCTGCCGCGCTGCCTCGCCGAGGAGATCGCGCTGCGGATGGCGCTGGTGGACGCCAGGGCGCTGCTCGGCGCCCAGCCCGAGTCGGTGGCCGACATGATGGGCGACCTGCCGGCCGACCTCTACGACTACGACTGGGACGGCTGCAACGACGAACTGTTCGGCGTCTACGGGCCCGACGACGGCGACCCGGAGCTCGGCGCGGAACAGCGGACCGAGGTGCTGCTGGCGGCCACGCACCCGGAGGGCTGGTTCCTGATGTACGAGGACGCGGAGGAGCGGGACCCGCAGCGCGGCTACCGGCGCTGACCCGGCGTCCGGGCCGGGGCCCGGCTGAGGCCGGGGCAGGGGCCAGGCCGAGGCTGTCAGTCGGGGGTCGTCGGTCGAGGGCTGCCGGTCGGGGTTCTCGGCCGGGCGGCGCGGGCCGGTGGACGGGCGGCTAGGCTGCGGGCATGTCCGATGTGTCTGGTATGCGCGATGTGCCCCCGGAGGGTTCCGGTCGGGCGGACGAGTCTCCGGTCGGTGGGGACGAGTCGGCGCTGGACCGGATCGCGCTCGGCCTGGACGGTGTGCGGGCGGCGCAGCGCGGTCGGACGGCCGAGGCGCGGGCCGGCTTCGAGGCGCTCTGGGGCGAGCTGGGGGAGCAGGACGTCTTCCACCGCTGCGTGCTGGCGCACTATCTGGCCGATCTGCAGGACGATCCGAGGGCCGAGCTGGAGTGGGACCGGCGGGCGCTGGCCGCCGCCGACTCGTTGACCGCCGAGCGCGCCCAGACCTACGAACCGGCCCTCCAGGTCCGCGCCTTCTATCCCTCACTGCACCTCAACCTGGCCTCGGACCACCTCAAGCTCGGCGAGCCCGACCTCGCCCGCGAGCAGTTGGAGCGGGCGGTGCGCAGCCTGGACGCGCTGCCCGAGGACGTCTACAGCGCGGGTATCAGGGCCGCCGTGGACGAGCTGCGGCAGCGGCTGCGCTGACCAGGGGTCCGGCAGGGCTGTGCGGGTCGGGCGAGGCCGAGCGGGCGGCCGGGCCGGAGTCGACGGGGTGGGCCGGGCCGGGCCGAGCAGGGCTGGCATGCTGGACGGGTGACTTCTCCGTTCGATGCCCCGGCCGCCGCGTCCTCGCCCACCTCCTCCACCCCGCCCTCGCCCGTCGACCCGGGCTCGGGCGACTCCCCGGCCCCGGAGGAGCGTGACGCGCGCCCGCAGTACGTGCTGCCGCTGGTCGTCCGGGTGGAGCGGGCCACGCCGCCGGGGCGGACGGACGCGCTGGAGACCTCGGCCCGTGCGGTGCTCACCCTGCTGGCCGACCCGCGGGTGACCGCGGCGGACGGCGAGTGGGCCGAGCGGGTCGCGGCCTGGGAGGACGCCCGGATCCGCAAGGTGGTCCGGCGGGCCCGGGGCGGGGAGTGGCGTCGGGCGGGCGAGCTGCCGGGCGTCACCGTGCGGGGGCGGGAGGCGGAGGTGCGGGTGTTCCCGCCGGTTCCGCTGGACGGCTGGCCCAAGGAGCTCGCCAAGCTGCAGGTCTCCGGGACGGACCTGGAGGAGACGGCCGAGGTCGGTGTGCCCAAGGTGGGACTGCCGGTGCTGTGGCTCAACCCGGAGCTGGAGATGAGCGCGGGCAAGACGATGGCGCAGACCGGCCACGCCGCGCAGCTCGCGTGGTGGCGGCTGGACGAGGCGCAGCGCAAGGAGTGGGCCGAGTCCGGCTTCGCGCTGGCGGTGCGCACGGCCGGGCCGGAGCGGTGGGAGGAGCTCGTCCACAGCGGGCTGCCGGTGGTCCGGGACGCCGGCTTCACCGAGATCGCCCCGGGCAGCTGCACGGTGATCGCGGAGCATCCGGCGCTGCGGTGAGTGCGGCGTTCCTGCAAACAGCGAACAGATGACAGATTTCGAAATCTGTCATCTGTTCGCTGTTATCTGTTCGCTGCCACCTGTCACCTGAAACCTGTCATCCGTCCGCCGGCGGCTGCCGCGCGGGCTACCCGCCCGAGGCCTCGTACCGGCGCAGTGCCCGCAGGCCTCCGTACACCGCCAGGGCGGTCCAGAGCGCCATGATCAGCAGCCCGGTCCAGTACCCGTAGTGGACGCCAGGCTCCGGCTGGGTGCGCATCGCGTACAGGCCGGCCCGATCGGGCAGGAACTGGCCGACCTCGCGGACGCCCGGAATGGCGGCCAGCCAGGTGGTGCCGAGGAAGACCATCGGGGTCAACAGGCCGAGCGCGGCGCTGAGGTTGCCCAGCATCGTGGTCAGTCCGAGGCAGATCAGCACCATCATCGGGTGGTAGAGCACACCGGCCAGGAAGCTGCGGGTCAGGCCCGGGGTGGAGAGGTCCAGGCCGACGGTGGCGTCGACGGCCAGGAACGAGCCCGCCGTCGAGACCAGCCCGAGCAGCAGGCCGAGCCCCGCGCCGATCGCGAGCTTGGCGCCGTACAGCCGGGCGCGGCGGGGGACGGCGGTGAGCGAGCCGCCGATCATGCGGGTGTTGAACTCCTGCCCGATCAGCAGGATTCCGAAGCAGGCCACGGCGACGTGGCCGAACAGCAGCCCGTAGTGGATCCCGCCGGCCGGGTCCTCGCCGGGGGTGTGGTCCTTCACCCCGTAGGCGGCGTTGACCGCCGCGGTGATGCCGACGGTCAGCACCAGAGCCACCAGCGGAGCCGCCCACTGCGAGGGCAGGGTGGTGAACTTGATCCGTTCGGCGCGCAGGGCGTTGGCGGTCGGTCCGGGGTTCATGCCCATCGTCCCTTCGTCCGTGGTCACTTGGTGCGGCGCAGGGCGCGCAGTCCGGCGTACGAGGCTGCGGCGGCCCAGAGCGCCATGATCAGCAGTCCGGTCCAGTGCCCGTACACGACGTGCGGGTCGTCGACGTAGTGCAGGGCGTACTGGCCGGCGCGGTCGGGCAGGAACTGCGCCAGTACCCGGGCGCCGGGCAGGCCGCCGAGGGCCGGCGAAACCAGGAAGACGGTCGGGGTGACCAGACCCATGGCGGCGGTGAGGTTGCCGAACAACGTGGTCAGCCCGAGGCAGAACACCACCAGTAGCGGCGGGTACAGCACCCCGGCGACGACGGCCCGGGTGAACGCGGGGCCGTGCCAGGCGCCGGGGACGGTCGCCGCGTACCCGGCGAATGCGCCCGCCGTGCCGGCCGCGCCGACGGCGAGGCCGACCAGCGCGCCGAGCGTGAGCTTCGCGCCGTACAGCCGGGCGCGGCGGGGGACGGCGGTGAGCGAGACGTCGATCATGCGGGTGTTGAACTCCTGGCCGATCAGCAGGATGCCGAAGCAGGCCAGCGCGACATGGCCGAAGTTGAGCCCGTAGAAGACGCCCACGCCGGGGTCGTCGACGATGTTGGGGTCCGCGCCGCCGAGCCAGGCGCCCACGGCCGTGGTGATTCCGGCGCTGAGCAGCAGGGCGAGCAGCGGGGTGAGCCAGAGCGAGGGCAGGGTCGTGAACTTGATGCGCTCGGCGCGCAGGACCGGGAGGGTCGGGCGGACCGGGTGGCCGGTGCTCATGCCGCCACCTCCGCGCGGTACTCGACGCTGTCGGCGGTCATCCGCATGAACGCGTCCTCCAGTGAGTCCTGTTGGACCGCGATCTCGTACAGCACCACACCCCGGGCGGCGGCGAGCGCCGCGATCCGCTCGGGTTCGGCGCCGGTCACCTCCCAGGCACCGCCGTCGACTTGGGTGGCGTCGAGGCCGTGGCCGGGGTCGGCGAACAGGGCGACCAGCTTGGTCGGGTCCACGGCGCGGACCCGGATCCGGGTGCGGCCGTGCCGGTCGATGAAGTCGGAGGTGGCTGCGTCCGCCAGCAGCCGGCCGCGGCCGATCACGACCAAGTGGTCGGCGGTGAGGGCCATTTCGCTCATCAGGTGGGAGGAGACCAGCACCGCCCTGCCCTCGGCGGCGAGTTCGCGCAGCGTGGTGCGGATCCAGCGGATGCCCTCGGGGTCGAGGCCGTTCACCGGCTCGTCCAGCAGCAGCACCGCCGGATCGCCGAGCAGTGCGGCCGCCACTCCGAGGCGCTGGCGCATGCCCAGCGAGAAGCGTCGGATCCGTTGCCCGGCGGCGTCCGTCAGGCCGACCTGCGCGAGCACCTCGCCGACGCGGCGCTCCGGCAGGCCGTTGCTCGCGGCGAGCCAGCGCAGGTGACCGCGCGCCGTCCGGCCGCCGTGCAGGGCCTGGGCGTCCAGCAGGGCGCCGACCTGCCGCAGCGGGTCGGCCAGTTCGGTGTACGGACGGCCGTCGATCAGGGCGTACCCGGCGGTGGGCCGGTCCAGGCCGAGGACCAGGCGCATGGTGGTGCTCTTGCCGGCGCCGTTCGGGCCGAGGAAGCCGGTCACCACACCGGGGCGGACCTCGAAGGACAGGTCCTCGACGACACGTCGGCCGTCGTACTCCTTGGTGAGGCCCTGGATCTCGATCACGGCCGTGCTCCCTTCGGGTCGTTCGGTGGCGTGCTGCGGCCGGTGGTATCGGCCGGTGGTCCCGGTCCGTGGTTCCGGCCGGTGGTCACATTCGACCGGATCAGGCCGGAGCGGCGGATCCCGCAGCGGAGTGGAGCCGTCTCCCTCTCGGGAGGGAGCCGGTTCACACCCGGGGCGGGAGCCGGGAACCGCCGCTGAACTGGCAGGATGGCGCGGTGACCAAGATCGCTGTGCCCAGGATCCTCGCGCCGCTGCTGGCCGGTGCCACCTACGCGCGCCTGCTGCACCTCCTGGTCGGATGGATCTTCATGGGCGTCGTCCTGCTGATCTATCCGGGGACGGTGGGGCTGACGCTCCCCCGGATCGTGGCGGAGTGCGTCGCCGTGGACTCCGTCCTGCTGATGCTGGTCGCCCTCATCCCGGCGACGCGGCGCGCGGAGGGGATCCAGGCCCGGCTGCTGCTGGTGCCCAACCGCGAGCAGGACATCGCCGCCGACTCCTCCCGCGGCTGGGCCGACCGGTGGCGCACCGCCCTCTGGCTGATCGGCCGGGTCGCGCTCGGCTCGGCCGTCGGGATGGCGACCGTGCTCGGCGTCAATGACGGCGGCGGACTGCTGGCGGGGCCGCGGGGGTCGAGCTACCTTCCGCTCCTGCCAGTGGCGCTGTTCGCCTACGGCTGGCTGGTGGTGGCCGCCGGACGCCTCCAACTCGCCATGGCTGTCCGACTGTTGGGTCCGTCACCGACGGAGCGACTGGCGGAGGCCGAGCTGCGGGCCGAACGGCTGCTGGAGCGCAACCGGTTGGCCCGCGAGCTGCACGATTCCATCGGCCACGCACTGACGGTGACGGTCCTTCAGGCCGGCGCGGCGCGCGAGGTCGGGGACCCGGCGTTCGTCGCCAAGGCGCTGGAAGTCATCGAGGAGACCGGGCGCCGGGCCATGGACGACCTCGAACGCACCCTCGTCCTGCTGCGGGAGACACCGCCCGGGGCGAACGGCACGGCCACCGAGCAGCCCGGGATCGAGCAGCTGCCGGTGCTGTTCGACACCGCCCGCGCGGCCGGCAGTCCGGTCGAGGCGTGGATCGACGTACCGGCCGGAACGCTGCCCGGGGTGCTCGCCCGAGAGTCCTACCGGATCGTCCAGGAGGGCGTCACCAACGCGCTCAAGTACGCGCCCGGCGCGCCGCTCAGCGTCCGGATCGCCGTCCGGGACGGGCAGTTGGAGCTGCGCTGCACCAACCGGGCACCGAACGGCGCGGGCGGAACGGGCGGTGCGGGCGGGGCCGGTGGCGCGGGCGGCGCCGGGGGCGTGCCGCGCCAGGCCGGCGCGGGGCGCAAGGGCGGCAAGGGCCTGCGCGGCATCCGCGAGCGCGCCATGCTGCTCGGCGGCGAGGCCACGGCGGGGGCGGCGGCCGACGGGAGCGGGGAGTGGGTGCTGGCCGTCCGGCTGCCCCTACGCTTGGGGTCGTGACGGATGATCTTGCCGGAGACAGGTCCGGCGGGAGGCGGCACGGGGACCGTGGGGAGGGTGGTGCGGTGATGACGGACATTCTGCTCGCCGACGACGAGGAGCTGGTCCGGTTCGGGCTGCGGGCCGTCCTGGAGGCGCAGGGGGACCTCCGGGTGGTCGGTGAGGCCGCCGACGGCGCCGAGGCGGTGGCGATGGCCCGGACGCTGCGCCCGGACGTCGTGCTGATGGACGTCCGGATGCCGGTCATGGACGGCCTGGCGGCCACCCGCGAGCTGCTCCGCCCCGGGGCCCCGGGGGAGCGGCGGCCACGGATCCTGGTCGTGACCACCTTCGAGAACGACGACTACGTCTACCAGGCGCTGCGCGCGGGCGCCGACGGCTTCCTGCTCAAGCGCTCCCGCCCGTCCGAGATCGCCCACGCGGTACGGCTGGTCGCGGCCGGTGAGTCGCTGCTGTTCCCGGCTGCGATCCGCCGCCTCGCCGCCGGGCACGGCAATCCGGCCGCCCGAGCCGCCATGGAGCGGGCGGCGCTGACCGAGCGCGAGGCGGAGGTGCTGCGGCTGGTCGCCCGGGGCCTCAGCAACGGGGAGATCGCGGAGCAGCTGTTCCTCGGCGTGCAGACGGTGAAGACGCACGTCAGCAGCGTGCTGGCGAAGCTCGGCGCGCGCGACCGCACCCAGGCGGTGATCGCCGCGTACGAGTCGGGGTTCGTCGAGCCGTCGGAGTAGCCCCGGGACCGGCAGGAGGCAGGAAGCAGGAAGCAGGAAGCGGGACGACGGGGCCCGCGGTCGGGCCTCCCGACCGGCTCCGGTTCAGGCCGGGTAGGCGTGGGTCTGGGTGGCCTTGACCGAGGCCCAGACCGTGACCCCCGGCGCCAGCTCCAGCTCCGCGACGGCGGCCGGGGTGAGGTCGGCGGCCATCGGCAGGCGGCCGGCCAGGTCGGCGCGGACCCGGTCGCCGTGCAGGTCCAGGCCGGTGACCTCGGCCTGCCACAGGTTGCGCGCGCTGGACTGCGGCCGCTCCCGGTGGAGGGTCACCGCGGACGGCGGGAACGCGACGAACGCCGGGCCGTCCAGCTCCTCGGTGGTGACCAGCACGGTGCCGTCCGGGAGCGTGACGTGCGTGCCCTCGGACCGGCCCTGGTACAGGTTCAGCCCGACCAGGCGGGCGATGTAGTCGGTGCGCGGCCGCCGGGCGACCTCCGCCGGGCTGCCGGACTGCACCTCGTACCCGTCCTCGATCACCACCAGCCGGTCGGCCAGCACCATCGCGTCCAGCGGGTCGTGGGTCACCAGCACCGCGACGGCCTCGAACTCGGCCAGGTGCCGCCGCAGTCGGGACCGCACGTCCAGGCGGGTGCGGGCGTCCAGGGCGGCCAGCGGCTCGTCCAGCAGGAGCAGCCGGGGGCGGACGGCGAGGGCCCGGGCCAGCGCCACCCGCTGCGCCTGGCCGCCGGAGAGCTTGCCCGGGCGGACGGAGGCGTGGTCGGCCAGACCCATTCGCTCCAGCCAGGCGGCGGCTTCGGCCCGGGCGTCCCGCTTGGAGCGGCCCTGGCAGCGCGGCCCGAAGGCGACGTTGTCGAGCGCGCTGAGGTGCGGGAAGAGCAGGTAGTCCTGGAACACCACGCCGACCGGCCGTTCCTCGGCCGGGGTGTGCACGCGCTCGGCCGGGTCCTCCAGGGTCCGGCCGTCCAGGCGCAGGTGGCCGCCGGTGAGCGGGAGCAGGCCGGCCAGGGCGCGCAGTGCGGTGGACTTGCCGGCGCCGTTGGGCCCGAGCAGCGCGATCACCTCGCCGGGGGCGGCGATGAGGGCGAGGTCGAGGGTGAACGCGGCACGTTCGACCCGCAGTCGGGCGTCGAGGGCGGTGCTCGGGAGGCGTTCGGTGCTCATCGGGGCGGCGTCCAGACGTTCGAGCGGGCAGTCGAGCGGGCGTCCGGGGAGACGCGCGCGTCCGAGGAGTCGTGGGCGTCCGGGAAGACGCGGGTGTCCGAGGAGTCGTGGGCGCCCGGGGCGACGCGGGCGGGGGCCGGCGGCGTCACGGGGTCGACAGCCAGCGGTCGCGCAGGCCGACCAGGACGGCGACGGAGACGGCCAGCAGCACCAGCGACAGCGCGATCGCGGCCTGCGGGTCGGACTCCATGGCCAGGTAGACGGCCAGCGGCATGGTCTGGGTGCGGCCCGGGAAGTTGCCCGCGAAGGTGATCGTCGCACCGAACTCGCCGAGCGCCCGGGCCCAGGCCAGGACGGCACCGGCGGCGATCCCCGGTGCGATCATCGGCAGGGTGACCCGCCGGAACGCGGTCAGCCGCGAGGCGCCCAGGGTCGCGGCGGCCTCCTCGTAGCGGGGGTCGGCGGCCCGCAGCGCGCCCTCCACGCTGATCACCAGGAACGGCATCGCCACGAAGGCCTCGGCGATCACCACCCCGGTGGTGGTGAAGGGCAGCGTGAGGCCGAAGGCGGAGTCAAGCCAGGTGCCGACGATGCCGCGCCGGCCGAGCACCAGCAGCAGCGCCACACCGCCGACCACGGGCGGCAGCACCAGCGGCAGGGTCACCAGTGCCCGGATCACGCGCCGGCCCGGCAGCTCGGTGCGGGCGAGCAGCCAGGCCAGCGGCACGCCGAGGACCAGCGACACGGCGGTGGCCGCCGTCGCGCTGATCAGCGACAGGCGCAGCGCGTCCCAGACGGCGGGGCTGGTGAGCTCGTCGGACAGGGCGCTCCACGGCGCCCGGACGAGCAGGCCGACCAGCGGGAGGATCAGGAACGCCAGCCCGAGCAGCGCCGGGAGCAGCAGGGTGACCGGGACGCGCTGCGTCCGCGACCGGCGCCGGGGGCGGCGCGGCAGGGCCTTCGCGGGGCCTGCCGCGCCGTCGGCGGTCCGGTCGTGGCCGGGCTGACCCGACGGGTGCTCCCCGGAACCGGTGGTGCGGTCGCTCACGGTGCCTGGAAGCCCGCCGCGGTCAGCACCTGCTTGGCCTCGGGCGACTGGATGTACGCGACGAATGCGGCGGCGCCGTCCTTGTTGGGCGCCTTGGCGAGCGCGGCGATCGGGTAGTCGTTCACGGCCTTGTCGGCCTCGGGGAAGTCCACACCGTCGATCTTGGCAGCGTCGGCCTGCACATCGGTCTTGTACACCAGCGAGGCGTCGACCTCGCCGAGTTCGACCTTGGTGAGCGCGCCCTTGACGTCCTGCTCCAGGGTGACCGGGGTGAGGTCGACACCGGCGGCCTTGAGCGCGGTCTGCGCGGCGGCGCCGCAGGGCACCTCCTTCGCGCAGAGCGCGACCTTCACGCCGGAGGCGGTGAGGTCCTTGAGGCCCGCGACGTGCTTGGGGTTGCCCTTGGGGACGGCGATGGTGAGCGTGTTCTTCACGAAGACCGCCGGCTGGCCGCTCGCACCGCCCGCGTCGGTCACGGTCTTCATGGTGGCCGGGCTGGCGGCGGCGAACACGTCGGCCGGGGCACCGGAGTTGATGCTGGTGGCGAGGCTGGAGCTGCCGCCGAAGTTGAAGGTGACCTTGCTGCCCGGGTTGGCGGCCTCGAACTTCTTGCCCAGCTCGGTGAAGGTCTCCTTGAGCGAGGCGGCGGCGAAGACGGTGACGGTGCCGCTCGCCTTCGGCACGCTGCCACCGGCCGCGGGGGCCGAGGAGCCGGACGAGGAAGCGGAGTTCGAGGCCGCGGAGCCGGTGGACTTGCCGCCGTCGCTGCCGCAGGCGGTGACCCCGAGGCTGAGGACGAGGGCCGCTGCGGCGGCGACGGCGAGTCTGCGGGTGGTGCCGGTCGTACGGGTGCTCATCGGGGCTTCCCCTCCGGGGTGCGCGCCGGACGGGGCGCGAGGGACTGGCCGCAGCTGCGGCCATTACGGCGATCATAGTGCCGCAAATGCGAGCGATAAATCCTCTGTCGGTTTGCACAGGCGGGGGCTGGTGCGGGCCTTGGACCCGCTGTGCGATGGCTCAAACGGGTGTACCCGGGGTGCGCGCAGGTATGTCCGGAGGTGCCTCCAGGGGTGGGATCGGGGCTGCCGGGGTACGGCGGGGCGGGTGCCGCATCGGGTGCCGCATCGGGTGCCGCGCCGGGTGCCGCGCCGGGTGTGAGCCGGGTGCCCGGGCCTGCGGAAAATGCGTCGCGTCGGAGCGGTGCGAGCGGTCAGAGTGGTCGCCGTCCGTACGTTCGTACCTGCGACCGGGCCGCGGAAGTGTGCCGCCACGGTCGAGCCAAGGGGAGGAGTCCGTCCATGTCCATGCTGCGCGTCACCGCCGAGAAGCTGACCATCCTGGAGCACCCGAACGCCGATGCCCTGGAGCTCGCACAGGTCGGCCTCTACCGCGCGGTGGTCGCCAGGGGCGTGTACCGGACCGGAGACTACGCGGTCTACATCCCCGAACAGTCCGTCCTCCCCGAAGAGTTGATCGCCGAACTGGGGCTGACCGGCAAGCTGGCCGGCTCCGGGGCGAACCGGGTGAAGGCGGTACGGCTGCGCGGCGAACTGTCCCAGGGCATCGTCTGCCGGCCCGCCGCGCTCGCCGACACCGACCTGGCCGCCGCGGCCGAGCAGGGCGAGGACTTCGCCGACCTGCTCGGGGTGGTCAAGTGGCAGCCGCCGGTGCCCACGTCGATGAGCGGCGAGGTGGTCGGCGCCCCGGACCTGCTGCCCTGGGTGGACATCGAGAACCTCAAGCGCTACCCCGGGATCTTCGAGCCCGGCGAGCCGGTGGTGCTGACCGAGAAGCTGCACGGCAGCTGCTGCCTGGTCACGTACACCGCCGGGACGGGCGAGGTGCAGGTGTCCTCCAAGGGGATCGGCGCGCAGGGGCTGGCGCTGGTCGAGGACGAGCGCAACCTGTACTGGCGGGCGGTGCGGGCGTACGACATCCCGGCGGTGGCGGCCCGCTTGGCGGAGCGGCTCGGGGCCGAGCGGGTCGGCGTCTTCGGCGAGGTCTTCGGCGAGGGCGTGCAGGACCTCGGCTACGGCGCCTCCGCCCGCACCGACCGGCCCGGGTACGCGGCGTTCGACGTGTCGGCCGTGGTGGACGGGCAGCTGGTCTGGCTGTCCGCGGCCGAACTGCTCGACGGCGAGCTGCCGTTGGCGCCCGAGCTGTGGCGCGGGCCGTTCGACCCGGACACCGTGCTGCGCCACGCCCAGGGCAGGGAGACCTTCTCCGGGCGTGAACTCCACCTGCGCGAGGGGGTCGTGGTGCGGCCGGTGACCGAGCGCTGGAGCCCGGTGCTCGGCGGCCGGGCGATCGCCAAGGTGGTCAGCGACGCCTACCTGACGCGCAAGGGCGGCACCGAGTACGAGTAGGCCCGTGGGCGGGGACGGGACGCGCACCTTCCGGAAATGACTACTCGTCAGTAGAGTCGAAGGTGCGCATTCCCGTGCAGAAGGAGTCGTCCATGGCCGCCAGAACTGCCGTACCCGGACCGGTCGGCAATCCGCTGGTCGGATCGCTGTTCGACCTCACCCGCCGGCCGCTGCGCACCTACCTGGCGGCCCGCCGCGACCACGGCGACGTGGTGCGGCTCCGGGTCGGCCCGCCCGGGCTGCGGGCCGACTTCTACGCGGTGTTCTCCCCGGACGGGGTCCAGCAGGTGCTGGGCGGCGAGGCGGCCAACTTCCGCAAGGAGAACGCCTTCTACGACGAGCTGCGGACCAGCGTCGGCAACGGGCTGCTGACCAGCCAGGACGGCGAGTACCAGCGCCAGCGCCGACTGGTCCAGCCGCTGTTCACCCGTCGTCGGGTGGACGGGTACGCGGGCGCGGTCGCGCAGGAGGCGCAGTCGCTCACCGAGCGCTGGCGGGCGGCACCGGACGGCGTGGTGGACGCGGCGGAGGAGACGTCCCGGTTCGCGTTGCGGGCGGTCGCGCGGATCCTCTTCGGCGCGGACGTGGAGGAGGCGGTGGCCGTGGTCCACCGCAACTTCCCCCTGCTCGGCGAGTACGTCAAGGAGCGCGGCTTCGCCCCGGTCCGCCTCCCGCGCACCTGGCCGACGCCGGGGAACCGGCGCGGGCTGGCGGCCCAGGGGGCGCTGTACGAGGTCTGCGACCGGATCATCGCCGAGCGCGCCGCGCGCGGCGGCGGCGACGAGGACGCGGACGACCTGCTCACGCTGCTCGGACGGGCGCGCGGCGAGGACGGGGAGCGGCTGGATCCGGCCGAACTCCGGGACCAGGTACTGGTGTTCCTGCTCGCCGGACACGAGACCACGGCCACCTCGCTGGCCTTCGCGCTGCACCTGCTGGCCAAGCACCCGGAGCACCGGAAGCTCGCCCGGGAGGAGGCCCGGACCGTCCTGGCCGGGCGGGCGCCGACGGCGGCGGACCTGGAGGCGCTGCCGTACATCACCCGCGTGCTGAAGGAGGCGATGCGGCTCTACCCGGCGGCTGCGCTGGTCGGCCGCAGGGCGGTCGAGGAGACCGTCATCGACGGGTACGTCATCCCGGCGGGGGCGCAGGTCATCGTGGCGCCGCTGGTCACCCACCGGCACCCCGAGCACTGGACGGACCCGGAGCGCTTCGACCCGGACCGCTTCCTGCCGGAGGAGGAGAAGGCCCGGCACCGCTACGCCTGGTTCCCGTTCGGGGGCGGGCCGCGGGCATGCATCGGGCAGCACTTCTCGATGCTGGAGTCGGTGCTGACCCTGGGGGTGCTGCTGCGGGACTTCGACGTGGAGGCGGTGGACCGGCGGGTCGCGATCGCCCAGGGGATCACGCTGCGGGCGGCGGGCCCGATGCGCATCCGGGTGACGGCCGGAGGCTGACCGGGGCCGGCGCAGCCCGCCGTCCGGGCCACCCGGGCACACGACCGGGACATTCGAACACACCGCCCGTCGCCTGCGGGCTGTTTTTCAGATCTTCGGGTGGCCGTTTCCGACCCCTCGATAGCGTCCCACGCACCCCAGGCCGAAAGCGCACATGCGGCCGGCATATGACGAGACCGGTCCCGCGGACCTGACGACACCCGCGGACCTGACGCCCCCTCGCCGCCGATCGCATGGAGTCCGCCCGGCCCGGGGAGCCCGGGCGCACCGCGTACCGCCCCGGGCCCGACCGGTCGACCGGAGGTCCCATGGGCACCCTCAACCCCCTCAGCCTCGGCTGGCTGACCCCCGCCCTGTCGTACCTGACGGCCTGCACCGGCGCCGCCCTCGGGCTGCGCTGCGCGCTGCGCGGTCCGGCCGCGAGCGGTGCCGCCCGGCGGAACCGGCCGGTCACGGCGGCCGCCGCGATCGGCTCCGGCATCTGGACCGTGCACGTCGTCGCCATGCTCGGGTTCACCGTCGACGGCACCGAACTGCGCTACCGGCACGAACGCGCCGGCTGAGCGCACCGGTCCGCCCCCACCGTCGCCCCCTGGCCTCCTGGCCTCCTGGCCCCCTGGCCCTGAACCCTCGCAGCCTCAGCGACAGCCGCAGCCACAGCCACAGCCACAGCCCGAAAGGCTCCTCACACATGCGCGAAGACCGCGGCGCCGCCTCCGGTGTCCGCCGGGGTGCCCACGTCGGGCCGGCCGGTCGCCCGGCGCGCCTCGGCTCCCGGTCGGGCCGGCTGCGCCCCCGGACGGTCCGCGCCCGGATCATCGCCCTTCTGATGGTCCCGGTCGTCTCGATCATCGCCCTGTGGGGGTTCGCCACCGTCACCGCCACCCAGGGAGTCCGGGACCTGCTGCGCCAGCGCGACGCCCAGCGCACCGTGCTCACCCCCGTCGCCGGCACGGTCGCCGGACTGCAGGCCGAGCGCACCGCCGCCGGGCAGCTGCTGGCCGCCCCGGGGACCGTCCCCACCGCCGCCCGGGAGAGCGCCCTGCGCGAGGCCTCGGCCGCCACCGACCGGGCGGTCACCCCGCTGGTCCCCGATCCCCGGCACCCCGACCGGGGCTACGACCGCGCCGACGCCCAGGGCCTCGGCGCCGACGCCACCGCCCGGCTGGACGATCTCGCCGGCGCCCTCGCCGGCCTGCCCGAGCTGCGCGGCCGCGTGCTGGCCCGGAGCGTCGGCTGGCCCGAGGCGTACGCCGCGTACGGCGAGGCGGTGGACCGGGCGCTCGCCGTGGCCGGGGCCGTCGCACCGCGGCAGGACCCCCCGTCCGACGCCGACGCGCGGGTGCTGATCGAACTCGCCCGCTCCCGCGAACTGCTGGCCCGCGAGGACGCGTTGCTGCGCGCGGCGCAGCTCTCCGGCACGCTCGACGACGACCGGCTGCGCGAGTTCTCCGGCGCGGCGTTCGCCCGGCGGGAGTTCGAGGCGGAAGCGGCGGCCGACCTGAGCCCCGCCGACCGGGCCGCGCTGCTCGCTGTCACCGGCGGCCGGGACCACCGCGAGCTGGTCGACTACGAGGAGGAGGTGCGGTCCGCCGCCGACGGCCGGTCCGCCGTCACCGCGGTGCCGGCGGACCGGTGGGCGATGGTCGCCGGGAGCGTTGCGAGCGGCCTGCGCGCCGTCGAGGACCAGGCCGGGCGGGTCGCCGCCGAGCGCCGGAACCCGTACGCCCTGGGCCTGTTCACCCCGGCCGGGACGGCCGTGCTGCTCGGCCTGGTCGGCGTGGTCGCCTCGCTGGTGATCTCGGTGCAGATCGGGCGCGGCCTGGTGACCGAGCTGAACGACCTGCGCAACTCGGCACTTGAGTTGGCAGGAAGCAAACTCCCGTCCACCATACGGAAGTTGCGGGCAGGTGAGGAGGTGGACATCGAGGCCGAGGCGCCGCGGCCGGCGGGCCGGGACGACGAGATCGGCCAGGTGCACCGGGCGCTCGGCACCGTCCAGCGGGCGGCCGTCACTGCGGCGGTCGAGCGGGACGAGGTGCTGTCCGGGGTCTCCGGCGTGTTCGTCAACATCGCGCGCCGCAGCCAGGTCCTGGTACACCGCCAACTCACCCTGCTGGACGCCATGGAGCGCCGTACCGAGGACCCGTCCGAGCTGGCCGACCTGTTCCGGCTGGACCACCTCACCACCCGCATGCGCCGGCACGCCGAGGGGCTGATCATCCTCTCCGGTGCCGCCCCCGGACGGGCCTGGCGCAGGCCCGTCCCGCTGGTGGACGTGGTGCGCGCGGCCGTCTCGGAGGTCGAGGAGTACGCCCGGGTCGAGGTGCACCCGCTGCCGCGCGCCGCGGTCGCCGGGCACGCCGTCGCGGACCTCACCCACCTGGTCGCCGAGCTGGTCGAGAACGCCACCGGCTTCTCCCCGCCGCACACCCGGGTGCACATCCGGGGCGAACGGGTCGGCGCCGGCTACGCGTTGGAGATCGAGGACCGTGGCCTCGGGATGGGCCCGGAGGCCCTGTGCGCCGCCAACCGCCGGATCGCCGCGGCCGAGCAGACGGACCTCTTCGACAGCGACCGGCTCGGACTGTTCGTGGTCAGCCGGCTCGCCGGGCGGCAGGACGTCAAGGTCTCGCTGGTGACCTCCGCGTACGGCGGCACCACCGCGGTGGTCCTGCTGCCCACCGTGCTGCTGGCCGACGGGGCCGCGGACGGGCTGTCGCGACCGTACGATCCGGTGCCCGAGTCGGACGTCGTGCTGCTCGATGCCGACGGGAACGCTCCGGGAGGGCCGGAACAACCCGGCCGGACTGCAGAGGAGTTCGGGTCGGCTCGGGAGTTCGGGCCGGCGGGGCGGTCCGGTCCGACGCGGGAGCCCGGGTCGGCGGACGGGTGCCGCCCGCGCGACGCGGGCGACGAAGGACTTCCGGCGGTGGGTGGGCCGCCGCCGGAGGGTGGGGCGCTGCTGCCGTTCGGCGTCCGGGGGAACGACCCCGGGCCGGTGCGTCGCACCCCCTTCCGGGCATCGAGTGCCCGGACGGTCGGCCCGGCTGCGGACGAGGGCCCGGGTGCCGCCGTCCGTCCGCAGCCCGGGCCGCCGCAGTCGTACCGCCCGGCTCCGGGGTCGGCGCCGGTCCCGGGTTCGCGTTCGGTGACGGTGCCGGGGTCGGATCCGGGCTCGGGTTCGGGTTCGGGTTCGGGATCAGCTCAGGGCTCCGGCGATCGCCGACTCGACCCGGGGCCCGAGGAGTTGCCGCGCCGGACCCGCCAGGCGAGCCTCGCACCGCAGCTGCGCGAGGCCCCGGCGGGACCGGGACCGGGACCGCGCACCCGTCGCAGGGCCTCCGCCGGCATCGCAGATCCTGCCCCGGCACCGGGGGCGGGCCCCGCAGCCGGCAGTTCCGAGGGCCGTGGCCGTGCGGGCCGTAGCCCCGAGGCGGCGCGGGCGACGATGGCGGCCTTCCGGAACGGGTGGGCGCGCGGCCTGCACGCCGGCGGCGGACCGCACGACCCGTCCACCGACCGACCCGCCGCCCGGCAGCCCGCCGACCTCCCCCCGCCACCGGACCCGCGCGGCCCCCTGTCCCCACCCCGACCCGAAGGAGAGCGACCGTGATCGGCACCACCCACCGCGCAGGAGAACTGAACTGGCTCCTGGACGAGTTGGTCAAGCGAGCGCCCGAGGTCCGCTTCGCCGTGATGCTCTCCGCCGACGGACTGGCCATGGGCACCTCGGCCGGACTGCCGCGCGAGGACGGCGAGCACCTGGCCGCCGTCGCCTCCGGCTTCCACAGCCTGGCCAAGGGCGCCGGTCGGCACTTCGACGCGGGCGAAGTCCGCCAGACCATGGTCGAGTTGGAGGGCGGCTACCTGCTGGTCGCGGCGGCCGGGGAGGGCACCTGCCTGGCCGTCTTCGCCACCGCCCGGGCCAACCTCGGGCTGATCGCCTTCGAGATGTCCAGACTGGTCCGCCGGGTCGGCGAGCACCTGAGCACCCCGCCGCGCGCGGCGGACGGCTGGTGAGCCGGGTGCCCCGACCGTCCCCCGAGGGGCCGCCGGCCGGGCTACGTGCCGAACACCCGCGGGCCGACCCCGGCCCGCACCCCCGCAACCCGCTCGCCGCCGCCCACCAGGCCCGCTGGTACGACGACGAGGCCGGCCCGTTGGTCCGTCCGTACACCATGACCCGGGGGCGCACCGGGGCCGGCCAGCAGCAGCTCGACCTGATCGCCGTGGTCGTCAGCGACCTGCCCGATCCGGCGCTCGCCCCGGACGCGCCCGAGCCGCCGGCCGGCCCCGAACAGGCACGCATCCTCGCGCTGTGCCGGGGCACCCCGCTGTCCGTGGCCGAACTCGCCGCCGAACTCGACCTGCCGGTGGGTGTTGTGCGGGTACTGCTCGGCGACCTGCTGGCGGCCGGGCTCATCCGGGTCAAGCGTCCCGTCCCGCCCGCCCTGCTCCCCGACGAGCGCATCCTCCAGGAGGTCATCCATGGACTCCGCGCACTCTGACCACCGGACCGAACGGTCCCGCCCGTCCGGCCCGTCCGGCCCGCACCGCCCGTCTCACCCGTCCCGCCGGATCGGGCCGTGCGCGGCGGGGGACCCGGACGACACCGTGCTCGCGCTCAAGATCCTGGTGGCGGGCGGCTTCGGGGTCGGCAAGACGACACTGGTCGGTTCCGTCAGCGAGATCCGGCCGCTGCGCACCGAGGAGCGGCTGACCGAGGCCGGGCGCGGGGTGGACGACCTCGACGGCGTGGAGCGCAAGAGCACCACGACGGTGGCGATGGACTTCGGGCGGATCACCATCCGGGAGGGTCTGGCGGTCTACCTCTTCGGCACCCCGGGGCAGGACCGGTTCTGGTTCCTCTGGGACGAACTGGCTCAGGGGGCCCTGGGTGCGGTGGTGCTCGCCGACACCCGCCGCCTGACGGACTGCTTCCCGGCCGTCGACTTCTTCGAGCACCGGGGCATCCCGTTCGTGGTCGCGGTGAATCGTTTCGCCGGAGCCCGGGAGTTCGGTCCGGCCGAGGTCGCCCGCGCGCTGGACCTGGACGCCGGTACGCCCGTGCTGCTCTGCGACGCGCGCCGCCGGTCGTCGGGGAAGGAGGTGCTGATCAACCTGGTCGAGCACGCGGGCCGCCTGCGCGCGGCCCGGCTCATCGCGGACGCGGCGCCGGTGGGGTTCGGGTGAGGCGGGCGTGCGGACGGCGGGTGGCAGCCGACAGCCGACAGCCGGCGGCGGACAGATGACAGATGACAGATGACAGCGAACAGATGTTGAAAGTTGTCATCCGTCATCCGTCACCCGTCCGCTGTCACCCGCCGTCCGCCGCCCTCACTCCGCGGGCGGTCGCCCGTGCCGGGGTGCGCCGATCAGCTGCGCCACTGGAAGACGATCTTCGTCCAGCTGGACCCCGGGCAGTTGCCCCAGACGGCCCACGCCTCCGGCCGCGCGCCGATCCACAGACCGGTGGTGTGCGTGCCGTTGGCGCAGTAGGTGATGGTGCGCAGCTGGCCGGAGTAGACGTGGCAGTAGCCCTCCCAGCGCCAGCCGTAGTTCGCGGTGATGACGCAGTGGTAGGGCGCGGCGGCGATGGTGTTCGACGCCGGGACGGAGCCCGGCGTGATGCTCTGGTCCGGGGCGGGCGCCGCCGCGGCCGGCGGGGCGGCGATTCCGAGCGTGCCGAGGGCGGCCGCGGTGGCCATCCCGAACGTGGCGATCTTCCTGGCGATGCAACCTCGCACGGTGGTTCTCCTTGCTGAACGGTTCTCGTCGGGCGGAGCGCCCCGGCCGTCCGGGATGTCCGGGTGGAGGTGAAGTCCCGTTCCCCGTAAGGCTGGTGACGTGTTGCACACGAATGACTGCGAACAGTGAGACGACGAACTATGATGTGATCTGTGTCACAAGCGGTCGGATCGGGCTGTGGCCAGGCCCGATCGGGCGTTCGGGGTGCCGGTGTCCGGGGAGGGCGGCATGGCGGATTGCAGCGGTCGACGGGTCGGCGGCGGGCCGGCGAAGGGCTTCGGTCCGTGCGGGAGCGGCGGGCAATCGGCGGAGTTCAACCGGGTGTTCACCGATCTGCTGCCCCGGCTCCAGCAGGCGGCCGTGTCGCTCACCGGAAGTCCGCTCGCCGCCGGGGACGTCGTCCACGACGCGTACCTGCGGATCGCCCGCCGCCCGGAGCGCTTCCTCGGTCATCCGCAGCCGTACGCCTACGCGTTCACCACGATGGTGAACATTCTGCGCGACCAGTGGCGCCGGGAGCGGCGGAGGGTCCCGGTGCCCGAGGTGCCGGAGCCGGGTGACGCCGCCGAGCGGGATCGCGCGGCGTCCGGTCCCCGGGTCGGCGGAATGGCCGAGTTGCAGGCGCGCTGGGAGGTGGTCCGGCTGCTGGGCTTCCTGACCGCCAAGCAGGCCCGCGCGGTGGCGCTGGTCGACCTCGACGGCTACAGCGTCGACGAGGCCGCCGAGCTGCTCGGGCTGCACCGCAGCACCCTGGCCGTCACCCGCCGTCGCGCGCACGGACGGCTGCGTGCCGTGGTCGAACGGGAGCGCGAGCGGGGGTGCGGATGAAGCGGCCCTGCCACAGTCGCCCGCCACCGCCACTCGCCGCTCTTGCCCGCCATCGCCGTCCGCCGCCTTCCTGTCCGCCGCTCCCGCCCGCCGTGCGGTGGCCCGACGCACCGAACTGACGGCAAGTCAGCTGATGCGCCGCCCCGGCCCGTACGCTGAAAATCGTGATCACGTACGAGGACCACCGCCTGCGCGCCCTGGCCGAGGACGGCCGCTGGCACGAGCTGCTCGCCGCCTACCGGCAGGGCCGGGCGGCCGCCGTGGTCGAAGCCGGGGAGGAGACCGCGGCGGCCCTGACGGCGCCGCTCGGCCACCTGATCGCCTACGCGGCGCCGCCCGAGCTGGCCGTCCGGCTGTTCGACCGGGACGGCGGCGCGGGGACGGTCGCCGGGGTGGCCGACCACGACGCCGGTCCGCTCTGGGAGGTGCTGGCGACCCGGCACTCCTGGCTGCGGCTGGCCCCGCTCCTCGGCCCGCCCCCGGTGCGCCGGCTGGTCGCGCACACCCGGGTGCTGCTCGGCGAGGACCTCTCGTACGGGGCCGAGCCCGATCCGGAGGGCGTGCCGATGCGGCTGGAGCCCTGGGAGGCCTCGGGGTGGGAGGAGTCGGCGCGGGTGCGGGAGTACCTGCCCGGCGGAGGTGCGCGGAGCGCGCTGCTGACCCTGCCGCCCAGTCGGGAGGGCCTCGGTGCGGTGGAGCTCCCGGCGCCGGGGACGCGGGCGGACGGCCGGCCCACCGGTCGGCGGGTCACCCGGGCACTCGCCGAGCTGGGCGCACTGGCGCCGTGGGCGGAGGCGGTCTGTGTCCGCGGCCAGGCCCCGCTGGCGGCGGCCCAGCTGGCCCGGGGGCGACGGGTGGTCGGCGGGTACCTGCCGTTCGCGCTGGTCTACCCGGCGCTGGTGCGGGCCGCGGCCGTCGGCCGGACGCAGGGCTGTGCGCACGGTCGGCTGGGGCTGTGGCGGGCACTGGCCGCGATGGCCGGGGCGGACGGGCCGGAGTCGGGTGAGGTGAACGCGCTGGTGGCCCGGATGCGCTGCTTCACCTGGCAGGAGCCGTCGGCCGGGCTGCACCACCTGCACGTCGCGCTGGAGGATCCGGCGAGCGGGGTGGCCTGGGGGATCGGCGGCTCGCAGGAGCTGTGAGGGCGGTCGGGCCCGTGGGAGCCGCGTTCCGGCCGCATCGGGGCCGAGCCGCACGGAGCGGAAGGCCCCCGGCCCGGCGCCGTTTCCGGGGGTTGGTGGGTGGCGCCGGACCGGGGGAGTGGGGCTGCCGCTGTCAGACGGCGGCGGGTTCGGCTCCCCGGGCGGGGACGGTCTCTGGGGCGTTCGCGGGTTCGCCCTCGGTCGCCGGGCTCCCGGCGCCGTGGCCGTCGACCAGGGTCAGTTCGTCGAACGGCACCTCGCCGGCCAGTACCCGGCGGGCGCGCTCGGCGTCGAGCTCGCCGGTCCAGTGGCCGATGAGGACGGTCGCGACGGCGTTGCCCGCGAAGTTGGTGAGTGCCCGGGCCTCGGACATGAAGCGGTCGATGCCGACGATCAGGCCGACCCCGTCCACCAGCGCGGGCTTGTGCGACTGCAGGCCGCCCGCGAGGGTGGCCAGGCCCGCACCGGTGACGCCGGCCGCGCCCTTGCTCGCGATCACCATGAACACCAGCAGCGAGAGCTGCTCGCCGATCGACATCGGCTTGTCCATCGCCTCGGAGATGAAGATCGAGGCCATGGTCAGGTAGATCGCGGTGCCGTCGAGGTTGAAGCTGTAGCCGGTCGGCACGGTGATGCCGACGACGGGGCGGCTGACGCCGAGGTGCTCCATCTTGGCGATCAGGCGGGGCAGGGCGCTCTCGGAGGAGGAGGTGGAGAGGATGAGCAGGAACTCGCGGCCGAGGTACTTCAGCAGCGCGAACACGTTGACCCCGGCGACCAGGCGCAGCAGCGTGCCCAGCACCACCACGACGAACAGCGCGCAGGTCAGGTAGAAGCCGATCATGATGACGGCGAGGCTCTTCAGCGCGGCCGTGCCGGTGGCCCCCACCACGGCCGCCATCGCCCCGAAGGCGCCGATCGGCGCGACCCACATGATCATCGCCATGACCCGGAAGACCAGCCGCTGCACGTGCTCGATCCCGCGCAGCACCGGGGCGCCGGCCGGTCCCATCGCCTGCAGGGCGAAGCCGGCGAGCAGGGCGACCAGCAGGGTCTGCAGCACCTTGCCCTGGGTGAGGGCGGAGAACATGGTGTCGGGGATCATCCCGAGCAGGAAGTCGGTGGTCGACTGGGCGCCGCCGGCCGCCGCCTGGGCGTGGCCGGACTTGGCGAGCGCGGCGGTCAGGTGCAGGCCGCCGCCGGGCTCCAGCAGGTTGCCGACGACCAGGCCGATGGCCAGCGCGACGGTCGACATGGCGAGGAAGTAGCCGAGCGCCAGGCCGCCGACCTTGCCGACCTTCGCCGCCTTGGTCACCGAGCCGATGCCCAGCACGATGGTGCAGAAGATCACCGGGCTGATCATCATCTTGATCAGGTTGACGAAGCCGGTGCCGACCGGCTTGAGCTCCACGGCGAAGCCGGGGGCGGCCAGCCCGACCACCACGCCCGCGATCACCGCGGCGATCACGGCGAGGTAGAGGTAGTGGGTCCGGTCCTTGCGTCTGGGTCCCCCCGCCGTTGCGGCTCCAGCGATCGACATCTGCGGCTCCTTCGCCCTGCAGTCCTGGCGGCCCCGGGTGGTGGGCCGCTCCGACTATGGGCCGGAGCGTGACGGGGGTCACGTTTGCGTTCATAGAGTTCACGGTCGACGCACCCGGGTCGCCCGCGCCGCCCGTGGTGCACACTGGCTGGCATGTCCGAGCGCACCGCCCCCACGACCTCGCGCCGTCGGCTCCCCCGGTTCCCCGTGCTCGGTCCGCTCCGGCCGTCCGGCCCCGCCCGCCGACTGCCTCGGCGGCTGCCCCGCCGCCTGCCCCGGTGGCTGGTCCGCAGTCTGGCCGGGCAGCTGTTCGTCGTCCAGGTGGTGATCGTCGCCGCCGTGGTCGCGGGCGGCGCGGTGCTCGCGTACCTCTTCACCGCCGACCGGAACGAGGACGCGGCCCGCCGCGAGGTGACCGCGGTCGCCCACGCCGTCGCCGACTCGCCGTCCGTCCGGTCCGCCGTCACCGGCCCGGACCCGACCGCGGTGCTCCAGCCGTACGTCGAGCAGGTGCGGACGGACACCGGGGTCTCCTTCATCACCGTCATGGACACCGACGGCGTGCGCTGGACCCACCCGCTGCCCGAGCAGATCGGCAAGCGCTACCTCGGGCACATCGACTGGGCGCTCGCCGGGCAGACCCGCAGCGAGACGTACACCGGCACGCTCGGACCGTCGGTCCGGGTGGTCACACCGGTGTGGGACGACCGGCACCGGGTGGTCGCACTGGTCAGCGCGGGCCGCACCGTCGAGTCGATCTCCGCGCAGCTCAGCGGTCCGCTGATGGCCCTGGTCGGGGTCGCGGTGGCCGCGCTCGCGCTCGGCGGCGCCGGCACCTACCTCGCCAACTCCAGGCTGCGGCGGCACACTCACGGCATGGGGCCGGACGAGCTCAGCCACCTGTACGAGTACCACCAGGCCACGCTGCACTCGGTGCGCGAGGGGCTGGTCCTGCTCGACCGCTCGCACCGGGTCGTGCTGTGCAACGACGCCGCCCGCGAACTGCTGGGCCTGACCGGTGACTTGGACGGACGGCCGATGGCGGAGCTGGACCTGCCGGAGGCGCTGGTGGCGGCCGTCCTGGGCGAGGAGCCGGCCCGGGACGAGGTGCACCTGACCGCCGAACGGGTCGTGGTGCTCAACACCTCCATCATCGGCACCGGCCTCGGCCGGGTGGTCACCCTCCGGGATCACACCGAACTTCAGTCGCTCAGTGGCGAGTTGGACTCCGTGCGTGGCTTCACCGAGGCGCTCGGCGCCCAGGCGCACGAGGCTGCCAACCGGCTGCACGCGGTCGTCTCGCTGATCGAACTCGGCCGCCACGAACAGGCGGTGGAGTTCGCCACCGCCGAACTCGAACTGGCCCAGCAGCTCACCGACCGGGTGGTCGCGGCGGTGAGCGAGCCGGTACTGGCCGCGCTGCTGCTCGGCAAGGCCGCCCAAGCCGCCGAGCGGGGCGTGGAGTTGACCCTCACCGAGGACAGCAGGATCGACGACGGGGTGCTCCCGCCCGGGCTCTCCGCCCGGGACCTGATCACCGTGCTCGGCAACCTGGTCGACAACGCCGTGGACGCCGCCATCGCCGGGGCCGCGCAGAGCATCGCCCCGCCGGAGGTGACCGTCACGGCGCGGATCGAGCGCGGCGGAGCCCCGGGCGCCGGCGCCGGTGCGGTTTCTGCGGCTTCCCGTGCGGGCGCGGGCTCCGGCGTGGGAGCGGGCGCAGGCTCCGGCATGGGTACGGGTTCCGGCGTGAGCGGGGAGGGCGACTGCCTGCTGCTGCGGGTCGCCGACACCGGCGCGGGCATCGACCCCTCGGCCGTCGAGGACGTGTTCCGGCGCGGGTGGAGCACCAAGCAGGACGGCCGCGGGCACGGCCTCGGCCTGGCGCTGGTGGCCCAGGCCGCCCGGCGCAACGGCGGCACCGTCGAGGTCGGGCGCGAGCGCGGTGCGGTGCTGACGGTCCGGCTGCCGCTGGCAGGTCGGCCGCAGGACCGGCGGGAGCCGGGGGAACGCGTGGAACCGCGGGAGCCGGTGGAACGCGGAGAGCGGCGGGAGCCGGGAGGCCGCGAGCCCGAGGAGGCCCTGGCATGACCCGGTACCGTGGAGCGGATCCCGCGGGGATCTCCGTGCTGGTCGTCGAGGACGACCCGGTGGCGGCCGCCGCGCACACCCTGTACGTCGAGCGCGAACCCGGCTTCCGCGCCGTCGGCACCGTCCACAGCTGCGCCGACGCGCTGCGCTTCCTGGACCGGGCCCGCGCCGCCGGGACCCCCGTCGACCTCACCCTCCTCGACCTCTATCTGCCGGACGGCCACGGGCTGCAGCTGTGCCGCACGCTGCGCGCCGCCGGCCACACCACCGACGTCATCGCGGTGACCTCGGCGCGCGACCTCGCGATGGTCCGGCAGGCGGTCTCGGCCGGGGTCGTGCAGTACCTGCTGAAACCGTTCAGCGCCGCCGCCCTGCACGACCGGCTGGAGCGCTACGCCCGGTACCGGGACAGCCTCGGGCGGACCGGCGAGGCCACCGGGCAGGACGAGGTCGACCAGGCGCTCGCCCTGCTCCGGACCCCCGAGCGCAGCGCCCTGCCGAAGGGGCTGAGCGCGCCCACCCTGGACACCGTCGCCTCGGTGCTCAGGGAGGCCGCGACCGGGCTGTCGGCGGCGGCCGCCGGAACCGCCGCCGGGGTCTCGCGGATCACCGCGCGGCGCTACCTGGAGCACCTGGTGGACACCGGGCGGGCGGTGCGGGAGCCGCAGTACGGCAACGTCGGGCGGCCGGAGCTGTGCTACCGCTGGAAGGCGAAGCCGTGACGGCGGTGGCGGTGGCGGTGGCGGTGGCGGGAGACGGGAGACGGGAGACGCGCGACGGGAGACGGGCGACGGGCGACGGCGATTCCCGGAACGGGGCGCGTGACCTTTCGGCACGACGCTCGTTGGAGGGACCGGGGGCTCCGCGGAGGATGTGGAGCGGTATCGGGCGGAAGTTCACCCGCTCGGGTGGTTCTCGGTGCCCTGCGGGCATTCCGCCAGGTCGGGAGCGATAAAGTTAGGCTTACCTAACTTCTCCTGGGGGTCTGTCGTGTCGCTCGCTGCCGTACCTGCCCAGGCCGCCTCCGGAACCCCGGCCCCGGCCGCCGGTGAGGCCATCCTGCGTCGCCAGCGCGTCCGCGAGTCCGCCGCCAGAACGTACGCCCGCTCCTTCCCGATCGTCCCGGTCCGTGCCAACGGCATGACCGTCGAGGGCGCCGACGGGCGGCGCTACCTGGACTGCCTCTCCGGCGCCGGCACGCTCGCCCTCGGCCACAACCACCCGGTGGTGCTGGAGGCCATCCGCCGCACCCTCGACAGCGGCGCCCCGCTGCACCTGCTCGACCTCGCCACCGCGGAGAAGGACGACTTCACCAGCGCGCTGTTCGACAGCCTCCCGGCCGGGTTCGCGAGCCGCGCCCGGGTGCACTTCTGCGGTCCGGCCGGCACGGACGCCATCGAGGCCGCGCTCAAACTGATGCAGACCGCGACCGGCCGCACCGGCGCGCTCGCCTTCACCGGCGGGTACCACGGCATGACCGCCGGCGCCCTCGCGCTCACCGGCAACGTCGCCGTCAAGGAGCCGCTGCCGAGCGGCGGCGAGGTCGTCCGGCTGCCCTACCCGTACGGCTACCGCTGCCCGTTCGGGGTCGGCGGCGACGCGGGTGTCGATCTCGCCGCCACCTACGTCGAGCGATTGCTGGACGACCCGTCGGGCGGCGTGGTGCCCCCCGCCGCGATGGTCCTGGAGGCCGTCCAGGGCGAGGGCGGCGTCGTGCCCGCGCCCGACGGCTGGCTGCGCGCGATGCGCCGGATCACCGCCGAACGCGGCATCCCGCTGATCGTGGACGAGGTGCAGACCGGGGTCGGCCGCACCGGCGCGATGTGGGCGATCGAGCACAGCGGCATCGTCCCGGACGCGATGGTGCTCTCCAAGGCCATCGGTGGCAGCCTGCCGCTCGCCGTCGTCGTCTACCGCGAGGACTACGACGGCTGGCGTCCCGGCGCCCACACCGGCACCTTCCGTGGCAACACGCTCGCCATGGCCGCCGGGGCGGCGACCCTCCGCTACGTCGCGGCGCACGGGCTGGCCGAGCGGGCGGCCGTCGTCGGCGACCGGATGGCGGCCCGGCTGCGCGACCTCGCGGGCGAGCTGCCGGTGATCGGCGACGTGCGCGGCCGGGGGCTGATGCTCGGCGTCGAACTGGTCGACCCGACGGCCGAGCCCGACGCCTGCGGGGCCCGGCCGGCCGATCCGGCGCTCGCCGTACGGGTGCGGGAGGCGTGCCTGGCGCGCGGTCTGATCGTCGAACTCGGCGGGCGCCACGACGCGGTGCTGCGGCTGCTCCCGCCGCTCACCGTCACGGACGAGCAGGTGGCGGCCGTGCTGGAGCGGCTCGCCGACGCGATCGCGTTCGTGTCCGGGTCCGAGCGCGGGGCCGGGGCCGAGCCCGGGTCCGTGTCCGGGTCCGCTGCCCCGCCGTCAGCGTCGGCTGCGGGGCCGGCTGCGGGCGGTGCGTGGCGGGCGGAGCGGTGAGCGGCCCCGGGCCCGGTCCGATCGGCATGCCGGGGGGCGAGGTCGCGTCGGACGCCCTGGCCGGCGGCGCAGCCGGGCCCGGGGCGCTCGGGCCACTGCTGGCCACCGTCCTCGACGCGCTCGACACGGGCATCGCCATGCGCTCCGGACCGCTGCCGGCCGGCAGTCCCGCCGAGATCGCCGCACTGGTCGCCGACGCCCTGGCCGCCACCGGCGGCCGCGGCGCGCTCGCCCGGCTCACCGAACTCCTCGCCTACGGAGCCGCCGACCCCGCCGACCCGGCCTGCGCCGCCCACCTGCACTGCCCGCCGCTCGCCGTCGCCGCCGCGGCCGACCTCGCGGTGAGCGCCCTCAACCCGTCGCAGGACTCCTGGGACCAGGCCCCCGCCGCCACGGCACTGGAGACCGCGCTGCTCGCCGAACTCGCCGGGCTGGTCGGCTACGACCCGCAGCGCTCCGCCGGGGTCCTCACCTCCGGCGGCACCGAGTCCAACCTGATGGGGCTCATGCTGGCGCGCGACCAGAAGCTCGACGGCATCGTGGAGCTGGACGGGATCCCGGAGGGCGTCCGGCCGTGCATCCTCGCCTCCGAGGCCGCGCACTTCTCCGTCCAGCGCGCCGCCGCACTCCTCGGGCTCGGCGAGCGGGCCGTCCTCACCGTGCCCGTCGACCGGCAACTCCGGATGCGGGAGGAGGAGTTGGAGCGGTCCCTGGCGGAGGCCAGCTGGGCCGGGCGGACCCCGATCGCCGTCGTCGCCACCGCCGGAACCACCGACACCGGAGCCGTCGACCCGCTGGCCGCCGCTGCCGACCTCGCCCGCCGCTACGGTGCCTGGCTGCACGTCGACGCCGCGTACGGCGGCGGGGCGCTGCTCTCCGACCGGCTGGCCCCGCTGCTCGACGGCATCGCCCGCGCCGACTCGGTCTCCCTCGACTGGCACAAGCTCGGCTGGCAGCCGGCCGCCGCCGGGGTGTTCCTGGTGCGTCGCGCCGAGACGTACGTCTCGCTCGCCCGCCGCGCCGAGTACCTCAACCCGGTCGACGACGAGCAGGCCGGCTACCCGAGCCTGCTCGGCCGCTCCCTGCGCACCACCCGCCGGGCCGACGCCTTCAAACTCGCCGTCACCCTGCGCACCCTCGGTCGCGACGGCCTCGGCCGCCTCGTCGACGCCTGTCACGACCTCGCCCGCGCCGCCGCCGACGCCGTCCGTGCCGACCCCTCCCTGGAACTGCACGCCGACCCCGTGCTCACCACCGTCCTCTTCCGCTACCGTCCGCCGGGCGTGACGGACGGGGCGGCGCTGGACGAGATGAACGGTCGGCTGCGGCGGCTGCTGCTGCGCAGCGGCCGGGCGGTGGTCGGGCGTACCGAGTTGCCGGGGGACGGGCCGGGGCGGGTGCGGCTGAAGCTGACGCTGCTGAACCCGCACACGACGGTGGGGGAGGTCGGAACGCTGCTGCGCGAGGTGGTGGGGGCGGGCCGCAAGGTGGCGGGGGAGCGGGCGGGCTAGCGCGGCGCCCCCGGGGCGCCGTACGGAAGCGCCGCGCGGGCGCGTGCGGGCGTCGCGCGGGCCCGTACGGCGGTGGTCGGGCGCGCCGGGCGGGTCAGAGGCCCAGGAGGACCTTGTGGGCGAGCTCCCAGGTGTGGGGGTCGGCTGCGACCAGGAGGCCGTCCTCGCAGCCGGGGGCCTCGGGGCGGTACGGGGTGCCGTCCAGGCGGGCGGAGACGCCGCCGGCCTCGGTGACGAGGAGCGAGCCGGGGGCGTGGTCCCAGGGGAGGGTGCGCCAGTAGAGGAGGAAGTCGAAGCGGCCCTCGATCACGTCGGGGTACTCGATTCCGGCGGCGTGCCGGCCGGGGGAGACCTCGCCGAAGGCCGTGGCGTTGGCCATCAGGTGGCGGCGGTGCTCGGGGTCCAGGAAGCGGCTCTTCACCGAACCGCGCAGCTCGGCGGCGTCCCGCGGTGCCGGCGGGCGGGTGAGGCGCTCGCCGTCGCGCCAGGCGCCGGCGCCCAGTTCGGCGCGGTAGGCGGTGGCGGTGGCGGGCTGCCAGATCCAGGAGGCCACGGTGCGGCCGCTGCGGACGAGGGAGCACATCACGGCGTACTCGGGGCGGCCGGCGACGAAGTTGGCGGTGCCGTCGACCGGGTCGACCAGCCAGGCGGCGGGTTCGTCGTGGAGTGCCCGGGCGAGTGAGGGGTCGGCGGCGACGGCCTCCTCGCCGACCACGGGGACCGGCAGCAGCTCGTGCAGGCGGCGGGCGATGATGGCCTCGGCCTCGCGGTCGGCGATCGTCACGACCTCGCCGGGCGCCTTCTCCATCACCTCGCCGGCGGCCAGCGCCCGGAAGCGCGGCTCCACCGCCTCGGCCGATGCCTCGGCGAGTATCTCCGCCACCTTGTCCATCAGCACGTTCGCGCTCCCTTCGCTGAGTACCACTCTCCCACGAGAGCGGGAAGAGGGCGGCGGCGGACGGGGGCGCGGAGCGGCTGACGGCCGACAGATGACAACCGACAGATGACAGCTGACAGATTTCGAAATCTGTCAGCTGTCATCTGTCATCTGTTCGTTGTCCTTGGTCACCCGCCCAGGTAGTGGAAGCCCGGGCGAGGGTGCATCAGGAACTCGTGGTGCGAGATGTTCCAGGCGTACGCGCCCGCCATGGCGAACAGCACGCGGTCCGCCGCCCGCAGCCCCGCCGCGCCGTCGGCCGCGCGGGCGAGGACGTCCTTCGGGGTGCAGAGCTGCCCGGCCAGGGTGGCGCGGCCGGTGGTCACGGCGGGGCGCGGCCACGGGTGCGGCCACAGGTCCACCGGGAGCACCGCGAAGGGCTGGGAGTGCCCCCGGGTCACCGGGGTGCGCAGGTGGTGGGTGCCGCCACGGACCACCGCGAAGTCCTCGCCGTGGCTCCGCTTCACGTCCAGCACCTCGGTCGCGTACCAGCCGCAGTGGGCGGTCAGCGCCCGGCCCGGTTCGATCCGCAGGGTGAGCGCGGGGTGGGCGTCGAGCAGTCCGGCCAGCCCCTCGCCGAAGGCCTTCCAGTCGAATCGCGCGGCCGGGTCCTCGTAGTCCACGGCCATCCCGCCGCCGATGTTGACCTCGTCGAGCGGGAAGCCGTGCCGTTCGGCGAGCGCGGCCGACCAGGCGACGATCTGCGCAGCGACCGACAGCTGCTCCGCCGCGTCGAGGCCGCTCGCCAGGTGGGCGTGCACGCCGCGCAGGCGCAGCTGCCGCCCCAGCGGGCCGTCGCCGGTGAGCAGGCGGACGCACTCCTCGGCCTGCTCCGGGTCCAAGCCGAACGGCGTGGGCCGTCCGCCCATCGCGAGCGGCACCGCGTCGAGCGCGTCCGTGGTGACCGCCAGGTTGACCCGCAGCAGCACGTCCACGACCGCCCCCGGCTGCTCCGCGAGCACGGCGGCGAGCCGGTGCAGCTCCTGCTCGCTCTCCACGTGCCAGCGGTGCACCCCGGCCGTCACCGCGGCGGCGATCTCGGCCGGGGTCTTGCCCGGCCCGCCGAAGGCCAGCGGCGCGTCCGGCACGGCGGCCCGAACGTGCGCCAACTCGCCGCCGCTGGAGACCTCGTAGCCGTCGACCGCGTCGCGCAGCGCGGTGAGCAGCGGCGTCTCCGGGTTGGCCTTGGCGGCGTAGTACAGCTCGACCCGCTCGGGCAGCGCGGCCCGGACGGCGGCGGCGTGCTCGCGCAGCGCGGCCAGGTCGTAGACGTAGGCGGGCAGTTCGTCGGACGCGAGGGCGGCGACATGGCTGCGGACGGTCTCGGTCATCGGGCGGTGCTCCCGGCGTGAAGGCGGACGGGCATGCGGGCGGCCTCGGCGAGGACGGAGCCGGCCAGCGGGGAGGGCAGCCGGACGTAGCCGGCCTCGCGGTCGGCCTTGCGCTCCCAGCGGGTCAGCAGGTTGGCCTTGGCGGGCAGCGGGACACCGGCGAGCAGGGCGCGCAGCCGGGGCGGGCAGCCGTGGGCGGCGGCGTACTCCTCCAGGGTGTCCCGGACGGCCTGCCACAACGCGCACTCCAGCTCCGGGTGGCGGTCCGCGAGGGCGGCGAGCAGCTCGGAGACGTGGTTGACCAGCAGGCAGTAGACCACGCGGTCCCAGCCGCGCTCGGCGTCGTACGTCATCGGGCCGGCCACCTCGGGCGGGAGGGCGGCGAGGATGTCGGCGTTGTGCTCGGGGACGAGCTTGGTGCCCTCCAGGTCGCGGAAGAGCACCTGGACGGGGTGCCCGGTGGCGTCCACGCCGACGAGCACGTTCTGCAGGTGGGGCTCCAGCACCACGCCGTGGTCGAAGTAGGCGGCCAGGACCGGCGGGACGAGCAGCCGCAGGTAGGCGCGCCACCAGTCGAGCGCCGCCGCGCCGTCCGCGCCGCCGCCCGAACCGGCTTCCAGCAGGCGGGAGATGTGCGCGGAGCTGGTCGGGTGTTCGTCGGCGACGGCGGCCGCGAGCAGCGGGGTGGTGCCGGGGCGCAGCACGCCGGCGAAGCCCTCGCGGACGATCAGGCCGAAGCCCTCGTACAGCGCCCGGTCGGGGTGGCCGTCGGCGCCGGGCAGGGCGAGGGTGCGGAAGGCCGGTTCGCGGAGCATCGCCGTGTCGGGGAAGCGCCGGGCGAGGTCGGCGAGCGCCGGTGCGAGCAGCCGGGTGAGCGCGACGGCGCCGGTGAGTTCGTAAGCGGCGTTCTTGCGCAGGCAGTTGGTGATGCGCACGTTGAGGCTGAACTTCAGGAAGGCGCCGGCGCCGTGCAGGGTGCGCACCGAGGCGGTGGCGGTGAAGCGCTCGCCGCGCGGGCCGAGGTCGAGGACGTCTCCCGTGGCCATGGCGTTGCGCAACATCGGTTGGTCGCCGATGAGTTGGTACTGCCAGGGGTGGGTGGGCAGCAGCCGGTAGCCGTCCGGCACCTCGCCGAGACCGTCGAGCAGGGCGGTGGCGCTCCCGTCCAGCGACTCCTCGGCCAGCAGCTCGGCACGGACCGCGAGGTGGCGCAGCCGGAAGTCGGCGCGGGACTCCGGGGCGTAGCGGCGCCAGTCGCCGCGGGCGGCGGAACGGGACTTGGGGGCCGGGTGGAAGCGGTGGCCGAACAGCAGGGCCTGCTCGGACTCCAGGTAGCGGTCGGCTCCGGCGGCCGGGCGGCGCTCCAGGCCCTGGCGGACGCCGTCGTGGCTGGACGCCACCTGGGCGAGGAACTCCTCGTTGACCGTGCCGGTGCGCAGCTCCAGTTCGTCCCGGACGTACTCGGCCAGCTCCGGCCAGCCCAACACGGCCCATTCGCCGTCCCGTTGGACCTCGACGGGCCCGGTGAAGCGGTGCGCGCCGAGCAGCGAGGTGCGGCGCAGGGCGACCCGCAGCAGGGCGCCGCGGCGGGGCAGGCGCAGCAGCAGGCGGCCGCCGTCGGCGGCGGTCTGGTGCTCGGGGCCGGAGACCTCGCGCAGCAGGCAGTTCAGCAGGGTGTGGGCCACCACCTCGTCGGAGGTGGGCAGTTCGTGGTTCACGGGCTCGCGCGGGTTGGGCTCGCGGGCCGGCTGGCCGGCGGACGTCCGTACGGCAGTGGTCCGTTCGGCAGTGGTCTGCGCGTCCGTCGTCTGCCTCGTGGTCGTCTGTCCGATGGTCGTCTGCCCGGTGGTCGGCTGCGCGCTGGTCGGCTGCGCGGTGGTCATCTGCTCGGCGGTCATCGGCGACTCCAGCGCTGGCGGAGGGACGGGAGGGTGAGGGCGGTGGCCGCGACGGCGGCCAGCAGGGCGGCGGCGGTTCCGGCCACCACGGGGGCGGCGGCACCGAACCGCCCGTTGGCCAGCGCGGCGACGGCGCCGGCGGCGACGGCGCCACCCTTCGAGACGAGTTCGAGGGTGCCGAACATCCGGCCGGGCGGGCGACCCTTGGCGGCGCCGGCGGCGAGCACGGCGAGGCAGACGAGGCCCAGGGTGAGCCCGGCCCCGAGCAGCAGCCGGACGGCGATGAACACGGGCAGCGAGTACGCGACGGTGTGCCCGGCCAGGCCGAGCGCGACGAAGCCGAAGCCGAGCGCGATGCCGGTGTGCGGACGGGAGTCGAACGCCCGGTGGGTGCGGGAGGCGAACACCAGGTAGCACAGGTGCGGCAGGGCGAAGAGCACGCCGGTGGTGGTGCCGTCCACGCCGGGCAGGCGCTGCTCGGCGAGGGCGATGAGGTAGGGGAAGGAGATGACCGTCGCGAAGACGAAGACGAACTCGAAGGCGTAGAGCGTCAGGAGCGGCGCCGAGACGGTCTTCGCGGACGCCCGGCCCGTGGCGGCTTCGGGGGCCTCGGGGAGCGTCGGCTCGGGCAGCAGCGAGAGGAACACCGCTGCGGTGAGCGGGAGTACGGCCATCACCAGGTACTGGCGGTGCGGGTCGATCCACGGGGAGAGCGCCCCGACCAGGATCGGCGCGGCCACCAGGGCCGCCCGTGCGCTGCCCTGCATCAGGGTGAGCGCACGGGAGAGCCGACTGCCGTCGAGTGCGGCTGCCAGGTAGCCGTTGGTGGCCGCGAAGGTGCCGCCGAGGAAGCCCTGGAGGACCAGTGCGAGGGTGAAGGCGGGCAGGCTGTCGGCGGCACCGGCGAGCAGGAAGGAGACGGTCAGCCCGAGTTGGGCGCGCAGCAGCAGCCGCTTGCGGCCGAAGCGGTCGGCCAGTCGGCCCCACAGCGGCGCACCGAGCCCGCTGAACACCGTCGGCACGATGTACAGGACGCCCGCCCAGCGGGCCTGCGGGTCGCCGAGACCGGGCAGGATCGCAGTGAGGTACGGCGGCAGGCCGAGCGCGGCGAAGGAGGCGACGAAGTAGCAGGCCGCGACGGCGTGCACCTGGCGCCGACCGAGCCCTTCGGGGTGCGCGGCCGAGGGCTGCGAGTGCTGCGGGAGCGCCTCCACGGTCATCGGGCGGTCCCGTCGCCGTGCGCGGTGCCGTGTCCTGGCTCGGGTGCGGGGCTGTGTGCGGAGCTGTGCGCTGGACCGAGTGCGGGACTGTGCGCGGGGCCGCGTGCGGCGTCGCGCAGGTAGTTCGGGCCGGTGGTGTAGTGCTTGTTGATGTCGGCGGCGCCCGAGCGCTGCTTGCTGAGCAGTGTCCCGGCGGTGACCATGGCCTTGACCGGAAGGCGCTCGGCGTCCAGCAGGGCCGTCCGCAGCGGCTCGCCCACCGGCCCCAGCCGCTCCACGGCTTCCGCCGTGCGCTTGCGCAACAGCGTGAGGACGTCCGTGAGTTCGGCCCGGCCGTGGTCGGCGAGACCGAAGGCGACGGAGCCGGTGCACAGGTGGCCGGTGATGGTGGCGAAGAGGTCGACCAGGGCCCGGTCGTCCTCGCAGAAGATCCGCGCATCGTCGAACTCGTCCACGGAGGGGGCGAGTTCGCCGAGGGCGGCGGTCATCCGGGCGGTGTGCACGCGCGGGCCGTCGTCGTCCTTGTAGAGCAGCCGCAGACCGTCCCCGTCGAGCACCAGCGAGGTGTTCTGCTGGTGCGACTCCAGGGCGATGCCGTAGCCGAACAGCGTGGTCTGCCAGTCCAGCAGCAGCTCCAGCAGGGCGTCGTAGCAGGCCAGGACGGAGCCATCGTGGTAGCGGTCGGCGAGGTGGTCGATGACCAGGCGGCCGTCGGGCGCGGGGGCCAGCAGAGCGGCCAGCGGGACGGTGGTGGCCCGCTCCAGCCCCGCCGGGTAGCGGCGCACCAGGACGGCCAGCAGCTCGTGACCGGCGTGCGCCCAGGTCTGCTCGTCGGCGTGCAGGATCCGGCCGGCGAACCGCGGCTCGCGCTCCAGCACGGCCTCGACCAGCCGCTGGCCGGCCGCGCCGTCGAGCAGTGTCCCGGGCTTGATGGTGCGGCGGTTGAGCCGGCCCAGGGTGGCGGTGGCGAGCGGGAGCTTGAGGTGGCACCCGGGGTCGTCGGCGACGGCGACGGTGCGCATGGACAGGGTCGGGACGACGGTCAGGTACGGCCGGTCGGCGAGCACCGCGCGGTCGGTCAGGCCGGTGGCCGCCAGCGCCTCGTCCAGCGGCGCGCCGACGGTGAGCGGGTGGACCGGCAGGGTGGCCCAGCCGTCGCCGGGGCACCGGTCGGCGAGGCCGAGCCAGGCCGGCGTGGGCCACCAGCTGGGCAGGGGACGTTCGCCGTGGACGGTCAGCGCGTCGGTCGGCACGGCCAGCCAGCGCAGTTCGAAGGCCGGGTGGAACTCGGGTGCGTGGGCGCGCAGTTGGGGCTCGGTGAGCCCGGAGCGGCCGCGTGCCGTCGGGTAGACCGGATGGTCGATGTGAGCGGCCAGGGTGTCGTGGCCGAGGGCGGCGGCGGGGCCGGTCCAGTCGGCCGGGTCGGGGCCGTACAGATCGGTCAGCCGGTCGTGTACCTCGGCGCGGACCCGCTCGTGCAGTTCCATGGTGGCGAGGGTCTGGCGGCACTCCTCGGCGAAGGCCGCCCAGCCGGGCCGGTCCTCGGCCTCGGCCAGTTCGGCGAGCGCCGCCACGACGGTGTCCGGGCCGGTGATCCGACGTCCGTCGAGCTCCAGCAGCGGCAGCCGGGCGGCGTACTCGCACTGGAAGCCCTCCGGGGCCACCGGCAGGGCGAGCCGTGCTTCGGGGACGGTCAGCCAGGGGCCGTCCGGACGGGTCTCGACGGTGCCTCGGCTGCGCAGGCCGAGGACGTCCTCGCGCAGCAGGGCGGACAGCACCCGCAGGGTGAGCTGCTCGGTGGCGGTGGCGGTGGCGGTGGCGGTGGCGGTGGCGGTGGCGGTGGCCGCGGCGGCCGTGTTGGTGGCAGTGGTGGCTGCGGGGCGGGTCTCGGCTGTCGGCCGGTCTCCGGGGGTCATGGGGTGATTTCCCAGCGGTTGGCGGCGAGGAAGCGGGCGACTGCGGTGTCCACGGCACCCTGGTCGGTGCCGACGGCCCAGATGACGCCCAGGTAGTCGCGGTTGGTGCGGTAGAGCTCGTGACGTTCGCCGAGCGGGCGCAGCGGTCGGTAGGCGAGCCGGACGCCGTCGCGCTCCTCGTCGTACGGGCCGGGGGCGGCGGTGAGGACACCGGCGCGGTCGGCGCAGACCAGCTCGTTGCGGGCCCGGCGGAGGGTGGCGGCGCACCTCTCCGTCAGGTCGGCGGGCAGCTCGTGGCCGAGGTGGACGCCGAGGACGAGCTCGAACAGCGGTATGTCGAGGATCTCGGCGAGCATCAGGTCGCACTGGTCGCCGATGGCACGGTAGTTGACCTCGATGAGACGGGCGCGGCCGTCCGGCTGCAGCACGAACTCGGTGTGGCAGACACCGAACCCGACACCGAGCGCGTCGAGTTGGGCGAGCACCTGGTCGACCACGGGCTGCGGGTGGGCCGGGACGAAGGTGAGCAGCTCCTCGATGAAGTCCGGCGGCGGGGAGATCCGGGTGCGGAAACCGCCGAGGACGTGGCGACGGTGGCCGTCGCCGAGGGTCTCCAGGGTGTACAGCTGCCCGTCCAGGAACTCCTCGACCACCAGGGTGGCGCCGGCCCTGCGGTGCTGGATCTCCTTGCAGCGGGCGAGGAGTTCCGCGGTGTCGGTGACCAGGGTGACGTCCTCGCTGGCCACGCCCTCCCGGGGCTTGACCACGCAGGGGAACGGCGGGTCCAGCTCGGCCGGGTCCTGCCCGGGCGCCAACTCGGCGGACCAGACGGTGTCCTGGCCGGTCAGTGCGAGGTGGCGGCGCAGCTGGCCCTTGTCCTTGGCGCGCAGCGCGGCCTTCCAGTCCTTGGCGGGGAGGCCGAAGTACTCGGCGGCCAGGGCGGTCTGGGTCTGCAGGTGGTCGCTGTTGCTGAAGACCGCGTCGGGTGCGTGGCCCGGGGAGGACAGGGCGAGGCGGGAGATCAGGCTGACCACGGCGCGGAAGTCGCGCACGTCGCACTCCAGGATCTCCGGTGCGGAGAAGGGGAGCGCGGCGTAGGCCTGCCGGTGGGGGTCGGCGCAGTCGGTGAGGACGGTGACGTCGAGCCCGAGCCGGGCGGCGGCGGGCAGGAAGCCGGTGGTGACCGAGTCGGTGGGGTTCAGGGCGAGCAGGTAGAGCCGCATGGGGGTCCTCAGGGGATGGCGGAGGCAGGTGGGCGGACAGCTGACAGCCGACAACTTTCGAAATCTGTCAGTTGTCAGCTGTCGGCTGTCAGTCGTCGGTTGTCATCCGTTCGCCGACATGGGGCCGGGGCGCGGGCCGACATTCGCCGGACGACGGCCGCGACGGCGAACGGGATGACGACCGGGACGGCTACTTGGGCGCGTCCACGCCCGCGGCCTTGGCGATGTCGACGAGCATCGCGTCGGCGGCCTGGACACCGATGCCGGACATCCAGGTCTCGTCCGGGACGTTGAACACCTTGTTGTTCTTGACGGCGTTCAGGCCCTGCCAGACCGGGGTCTGCTGGACCTCGCTCTCCTTGGTCTTGGTCGGGTCGTCGGCGGTGGTGACGAACACCAGGTCGGCGTCCGCCTGGTTGATCTGCTCGGCGCTGACCTCGATGATGTTCTGGTCCACGTCCTGCGCGGCCGGGCGGGTCAGGCCGACGTCCTTGAGCACCACACCGCTGTAGGAGGACTTGGCGTACAGGCGGGTCGGGCCGGCCACGAAGCGGACCACCGACGCGGTCGGCATGGTTCCGTTGAACTTGGTCCGGATCTCCTCGCCGAGCTTCTTCGCCCGCGCCTCGTAGTCGGCGAGCGCCTTCTTCGCCTCGTCCTCCTTGCCGAGCGCCTGGGCGTACAGCGCCAGGTTCTCCTTCCACGGGAACCCGGTGGTCTCGGCCAGGACGGTCGGGGCGATCGCGTTCAGCTGGGAGTACACCTTGGCGTGCCGGACCTTGGAGGAGAGGATCAGGTCGGGCTTGAGGGAGGCGATCAGCTCCAGGTTCGGCTCGTTCATCGGGCCGACGTCCTTGGTGTCCTTGATCTTGTCCTTGAGGTAGTTCGGGAACCCGCCCTCGGTCTTCATGTGCGGGGACACCGCGCCGACCGGCGTGATGCCGAGCAGCGTGACGTCGTCCAGCTCGCCGCTGTCGAGGACGACGACGCGCTTCGGCTGGCTCTTGAGCTCGGCCGTGCCCGCCGCGTGCTTGACGCTGCGCGGGAAGCCGGCGGCGGTGCCGGCCGAGGCGGCGGACGCGGAGTCGCCGCCCGACTTGGCACCGTTCCCGCTGCTGCCGCAGGCGGCGAGCAGGGTGGTCGAGAGGGTGACGGCGAGGACGGCGACGGGGAGGCGGCGGTTCATCAGGGTTCCTTGGATCGGGTCGAACGGGGGGACGGGGGTGGGAAGTTCAGACGGCGGTGGCAGCCGTACAACCGACGGCATCGGCATCGGCAGCGGCACTGGCACCCGCACCGGCAGCGGCACCGGCAACGGAGCCGCGCACCCGCGCCCGCGGCACGACCAGCGGCGTGCCGGTCTCCGGATCGGGCACGACCCGGCAGGGCACCTGGAAGACGGCCTCCACCAGCTCGGCGGTCAGCACCTCCGACGGCGGACCGGCCGCCGCGAGCCGTCCGTCCTTGAGCACCACCAGGTGGTCGGCGTACCGGGCGGCCTGTCCGAGGTCGTGCAGCACCATCACGACGGTGCGTCCGGCCTCGGCGTGCAGGTCGGCGACCAGGTCGAGCACGTCGAGCTGGTGGCGCAGGTCCAGGAAGGTGGTCGGCTCGTCGAGCAGCAGCAGGTCGGTCTCCTGGGCGAGCGCGAGCGCGATCCAGACCCGCTGGCGTTGCCCGCCGGAGAGCCGGTCGACCTGCCGGTCGCGGAGCTCGGCGGTGCCGGTGCGTTCCAGCGCGTCCTCGACGGCGGCCTGGTCGGCCTTGGACCACGGGCTGAGCATCCGCTGGTGCGGGTACCGTCCGAGCCGGACCAGCGCCTCGACGGTGACCGCCTCCGGGGTGACCGGCTGCTGCGGCAGCAGGCCCATCCGCTTGGCGAGCGCCCGGGCGGGCATCCGGTGGATGTCGGCGCCGTCCAGGGTGACGGTGCCGGCGGCCGGGTCGAGCAGCCGGACGAGCCCGCGCAGCAGCGTCGACTTGCCGCAGGCGTTCGGTCCGACGATCGCGGTGACGGCGTCGCCGGGCAGTTCGAGGTCGAGCCCCTCGACGATGGTCCGGTCGCCGTAGCGCAGCCCGAGGCCCCGGGCGGCGAGCCGGTTCGCGGTTGCGCCGGGGGCTGCCGGAGGGGTCCGGCCGGCAGCTGCGGCAGGGGTGATGGCGGTCGCGGTGGCAACCGCGGTCGCGGTCTCGGCGGAGGTCATCAGCTGCTCCTCTGGGGAAGCCGGCTCTGGCGGATCATCAGCACCAGGAGCCAGGGCGCGCCGAGGGTGGCGGTGACGGCACCGACCGGCAGGCCGTGGACGGGGATCACGTGGAGCACCAGGAGGTCGGCGGAGAGCAGCAGCACGGCGCCGGTGAGCGCGGTGAGACCGAGGGTGCCGAGGGTGGGCGGTCCGGCGAGCAGGCGGACCAGGTGCGGGACGGCGAGCGCGACGAAGGCGACCGGTCCGGTGAGGGCGGCGGCCAGCGAGGCGAGGGTGATGGTGAGCAGCAGCAGCCCGAGCCGGTCGCGGGCCGGGGTGAGGCCGAGGCCGCCGGCCGAGTCGTCGCCGAGGTCGAGCACGGCGACCCGCCGCTGGCTGAGCAGGACGCCGACCGCGGTCAGCCCGATGGCGGAGCCGCCGATCCACACCTCGGTCCAGTTGCGGCCGTAGAGCGAGCCGGTGGTCCACTGCAGTGCCGAGGAGGCCAGCTCGGCCGGGAACCGTACGATCATCAGGTTCACGGCGGCGGCGAGGCCCTGCTGCACCGCCAGGCCGACCAGCACCAGGCGGGTGACGGCCATCTTCGAGCGCCAGGCGAAGCCGCCGAGCAGCAGCGCCGCGAGCACCCCGCCGCCGACCGCGGCCAGCGGGATCAGCTGCTGGGAGGCGCCGGTGGCCAGCATCAGGACGGCGCCGAAGGAGGCGCCGCCGGTGATGCCGATGGTGTCGGGGGCGGCCAGCGGGTTGCGGAACAGCCGCTGCAGCATCGAGCCGGCCATCGCCAGCCCGGCGCCCGCGATCAGGGCGGAGACGACGCGGGGCGCGCGGAACTGCTGCACCACCAGGACGTTGCCGGGCTCGCCCTGGCCGACGAGCGCGCGCAGGGCGTCCCAGACGGGGATGTCGAGCTGCCCGGTGCCGAGCGCGATCCCGGTCAGCAGCACCAGCAGCGCGGCGGCGACCAGCGACCAGACGGCGGTACGGGTCCGGCGGCAGGCGAGGGCCCGGGCGGGGAGGGCGAGCGCGGTCACCGGGCCACCTTCCGGGCCAGCACCGCGAGCAGCGGCGCGCCGAGGAACGCGGTCACGATGCCGACCTCGATCTCGGACGGGCGGACCACCAGCCGACCGAGCACGTCGGCGGTGAGCAGCAGCAGCGGACCGGCGATCAGGCAGCCGGGCAGCAGCCGGCGGTGGTCGTTGCCGAGCAGCGGGCGGACCAGGTGCGGGGCGGCCAGTCCGATGAACGCCACCGGTCCGGCGACCGCCACCGCACTGCCCGCGAGCAGGACGACGGCGAGCCCGCCGGCCACCCGGATCCGGGCCACCGGCACGCCCAGCGACTGCGCGGTCTCGTCGCCGAGGGCCAGCGCGTTGAGCGCGGGGGAGATGGCGAGGGAGCCGATCAGGCCGAGTGCGAGGAAGGGCAGGACGGGGGTGAGGGTGTCCAGGTGCCGTCCGGCGATCGATCCGGCCAGCCAGAACCGGGCCTCGTCCAGCGTGCGGTGACTGGCCAGCATCAGCGCCGAGGTCCAGGAGGTGAGCACCACCGTGAGCACGGTGCCGCCGAGCGCGAGCCGGACCGGGTCGAGGTCCCCGCCGCGCCGGGACATCGCGTACGCGGCGACGGCGGCGACGGCCGCTCCGGCGAAGGCGAACCAGAGGTACTCGACCGGGCGGGAGAGGCCCAGCGTGTAGATCGCGGCGACGACGGCGAGGCTCGCGCCCGCGTTGATGCCGAGGGTGACCGGCGAGGCCAGCGGGTTGCGGGTGACGCCCTGGGCGACCGCCCCGGCGACACCGAGCGCCGCCCCGACGGCCAGTCCGATGAGCGTGCGCGGGACCCGAAGGCCCGTCACCACATCGGCGTCACCGCCGTGGGCGGCGCCGGTGAGGGCGTCGACGACGGTCGACAGCGGGATGGATCGGGAGCCCAGCGCAAGGCTCAGGGCCGCACACAGCACGAGCGCGCACACGCCGGCGAGCAGCACCAGGAGCTGCCGGGCCGCCGAGGCGCGAGGCGTCGGCGGGACTGTGGAGGCGGGCGGATCGGTTCTCAGCACGAAGCGATATCTTAGGTTAGGTTTACCTAAGTTCGTCAAGGGTTTGGGTGATTCGCCCTCGACTGGCCCGATGTGTCGACCGGCCCGCGATCGCCCCTGGTCGCCGGGCGGCATGAGGCATTGTAAGGTGAGCCTCACCTTAATCGATCATACGGAATCGATCTCGGGAGTGCCGATGGTTCCCGGAACACCCCTGCCCGTCGCGCCTCGCGGCGCCCTGCCGTCCGGCGCGTCCGTCCTGTCCGGCGGGTCCACCGCGTCCACTGCATCTGCCGCGCCCGTCGCGGCTGGTGGGTCCACCGCGTCCGCCGCGCTCGTCGGTGACTACCGGCGGCTGCTGGAGCTGTGTCCGGTGCTGGACCTGCGGCTGCTCGACTCCGTCGAACCGGCTCCGCGCGCCGCCGACGGCTGGTACTCCGGAGCCCGGATCGCCACCGACGAACGGGCGCTGGCCGCCGTCCTGGCCGGCGAGGAGTCCCGCATCGCGGCCGAGCACGGCCGCGCCCCGCGGCCGCACGTGACCGCTTCCCGGCTGCTGCACCACTACGTCTGGTCGGTCTGCCTGATCGTCGCCGGCCCCTGGCACCTCGCCCGGAGGGTGCCGGTCGTCGACCCCGCCGACCTCTGGCTGCACGCTCCCACCGGTGCGCTCGCGCTGCGCCCGCGCGGCCACGTCACCCTCCCCGGTGACGACGAGCTCCGCGCCGAACTGCGGGCCGCCGTGGTCGCGCACGTCGAGCCGCTGCTCGCGGCCTTCGCCGGGCCCACCCGGCGTCACGACCGGGCGCTCTGGGGCATGGTGACGGACGACCTCGCCTCCGCCGTCTGGTACCTGGGCCGGATACTCGGCGACGAGGACGCCGCCGTCACCGCCGCCGGGGCCGTCCTGCCCGGCGGCACCCAGCCGCTGCCGGGCGCCGCCGACTTCCGCCACCTGCACACCCCCGACGGGCGCACCCACCACACCCGCACCCGGCTCGGCTGCTGCCTCTACTACGCGGTCGGGCCCGAGGCCGTCGCCTGCCTGACCTGCCCGCGCACCTCCGACGAGGAGCGGCTGCGGCGGCTCTGACCGCGAACGGCCGCAGCGACCCCGACCGCGAACGGCAGCGACCCCGGCCGCGAACGGCAGCGACCCCGACCGCGAACGGCCGCGAGCCGGGCCGCCGGAACGCTGACGGACCGTCCACAGCGGTGCGGGGAAACGTGCTTCGTTGTCAGTGCTGTCGGCTATGGTCACCCGCATGATCGATTCCACCGTGCGGGTCCGGATCGCCCGCCCCTCGCGCGACCTCGCGGCAGCCGAACGCTTCTACGTCGGCGGCCTCGGGCTCGACGTGCTGTGGCGCACCACCGAGCGGGTCTCCGGCGAGCACGACCTGCTGATGGTCGGCCCGCCCGGTGGCGCCTGGCACTTCGAGCTGACCCACGACCCGGAGCGGCCGCTGGAGCCCACCCCGACGGTGGACGACCTGTTCGTCGTCTACCTCGGCGCGCCGGTGGACGAGGCCTTGGTCGCCCGGCTGGAGGCGGCCGGCGGCACCCGGGTCGAGGCCCACAACCCGTACTGGGAGGAGTTCGGAGTGACGGTGGCCGACCCGGACGGCTACCGGCTGGTGCTCTGCTCCCGCACCTGGGGGGCCTGACCGGCCGGGCCCGTTCCGCTCCCGTCGCGCGGCGCCTGGCCGGGGGCGGACTCCCCGGCCCCGCCGCGCGGTACGGGGCCGAGCAGGGCCTCTCCGGCCCCGCCGCGCAGCACCGCCACGCCCCGGTCCAGGTCCACGCCGAAGTGCGGCGGCGATCCGGCCTGCGCGTCGTCCCGCAGAGCGAGCCGCTCCTTCTTCTGCTCGACCTGGATCCGCTTCCCCGGGCTGAACAGCGCGTGCAACTCGTCCAGCCCGCCGGCGCCCAACCCCGCGACCCCGGGCCCGCGCTGCCGCGGGCGCGGCGACGCCTCGTCCCGGATCTGCCACACCGCCAGTGCGGCCAGCCCCAGTAACGCCGCCACCGTCGCCACCACACCCACGATCAGCCCCATGCCCGCTCAACGCCGGACCGGGGTGGGGGCGTTCCCCGGACGCCCGTTCGGGCCGGGGCCGCGCCCGCCGGATACGCTGCCACACCAACGGAAGGAGCGCCCTCACCATGACCGTGCGCGGAACCCTCGTGGACATCCGGACGGCGGACGGCACCGCCGACGCCTACCTCGCCCACCCCGATGACGGCCGGGCCCACCCGGGCGTCATCCTCTACATGGACGCCTTCGGGCTCCGGCCGCACCTGAAGCGCATGGCCGACCGCCTCGCCGCGGCCGGGTACACCGTGCTCGTCCCCAACGCCTACTACCGGAACGGCCGCGCCCCGGTCGTCGAACTGCCGGAACTCATCGACGTGGAGAGCGACGACCCGGTCTTCGACCGGCTCGGCCCGTTGCTCGCCACCCTCACCCCCGACGTGACCGAGCGCGACGCGGACGCCTACCTACGCTGGCTCGCCGAGTCGCCGCTGGTCCAGGACGGCCCGGTCGGCCTCACCGGCTACTGCCGAGGCGCCCTCCTCGCCCTGCGCACCGCCGCCGGCCACCCCGACCGGATCGCCCTCGCGGCCGGCTTCCACGGCGGCAACCTCGCCACCGAGCGCCCCGACAGCCCGCACCTGGGCGCCGAACGGATCACCGCCGAGCTGTACTTCGGCCACGCGGACCAGGACGAGGCACTGCCGCCGGAGCAGATCGACCGACTCGCCGAGGCCCTCACCGCCGCCGGTGTCCGCTACCGGGCCGAGGTCTACACCGGCGCCCCGCACGGCTACACCCAGGCCGACACCACCCGCTACGACGCGGTCGCCGACGAGCGGCACTGGGAGGCGCTGCTCGGCCTGCTGAAGCGCGTCCTGCCGGCCTGAGGCCGGGCCACCGGCCATCCGGCCTCCGGGCCGCCCCCGCCCGGCTGCCTGGCCGGTCCGCCCCCGCCTGCGGGCGTGGTTCGGCGGCGCGGTCCGCGCCCGATCTGTTGGTTTGCGGTTCATGGTCCGGACGGACGGAGTTCGGACACCGGAGTCACCGGCCGGACAACGTCGGGTACCTGACGATAAGTCGGGCCGGGTCGCCCGGGGTGTCGGGGGAGCGAACGCGGGCATCGGGGGGAACGGGGCCGAGTGACGGATCCAGGGGGGCCGTACGTGCACAGCATGCAAGGCAAGCGGGGGGCGCGAGCCGGGGGGACGGGCCTGCGCGGCGTCCAGGAAGCCATCGTGCGGGCATTCGCCGCATGCACGCCCGGCGGGGTGCGGCCCGGCGAACTCGACCGCGACGGACGGGCGTTGCGCTGGGTGGAGGCCGGGCAGGGGGCCGGTGTCCCGGTGGTCCTGATCGCGGGCTGCGGCACCTCGTCGCTCACCTGGGCGCCCGTCCTGCCCGAACTCGCCCGGCACGGGCGGGTGGTGGCGTACGACCGGGCCGGGATCGGCGCCAGCGACCCCTGCCGCAGCACCGGCCGGGCCGGGGTCGTGACACCGACGCTGGACGGTCAACTTGCGGACCTCGCAGCGCTGGTGCGACACCTGGACGCCGGTCCAGTGGTCCTGGTCGGCCACAGCTGGGGCGGCCAACTGGCCCAACTCCTGTCCTGGCAGCAGCCGGAGCTGGTGTCCGGGCTGGTGCTGGTGGATCCGGCGCACGAGGAGTTCCAGCCGCCGGCCGTCCGCGTCGCCGAAACCGCGCTGAACCGGCTGGGGATGCTCCGTGCGGCACTGGCGGGTGCGGCACCGGTGAACTCGTCGCACGGACCGGCGGATCCGCTCGCCCGGGCCGAGGCGGCCGTGGTCGCGCACCACCACCAGCGGTGGACCGTCCTCGCCGAGAACCGGCTGACCACCGTCGTCGTCCCGGAGATCCGGCGGCGCCGTGCCACCGCGCGACTGCCCGAGGTGCCGGTGGCCGTGTTGAGCGCGACCGCGGGGCTGCCGGGGAGGATGCGCGCCCGGTGGACCGCCGTGCAGTCGCAGATCGCGTCCCGCGCCACCAGGGGAACGCACATCGTGGTGCGCGAGTCCGGCCACGCCGTCCACGCCGACCGGCCCAGGGCGGTCATCGCCGCCGTCCTGGAGGTGTCCGATCACGCCCGGTACATCCGGAAGGCCTGACGGACGGGCGACAGCCGTGCTCAATTCCTTCCCGCATCCGCTCTGCTGAGGACACGACACGCTCTGGCACACTGTGTGCCGGCGACCCGGCGGGGCGGGTCACGACACACGGGGGGACAGCGGCATGAGCGGGGTGGGCACCGTGCTCGGCGGGCGGTACAGGCTGGTCGAGCGGATCGGCGGCGGCGCGATGGGCTCGGTCTGGCGGGCCGAGGACACCGTGCTGGCGCGACGGGTGGCGGTCAAGATCCTGCGCTCGGAGCTGTTCGAGGACAGCACCGCCACCCAGCGCTTCCGCCGGGAGGCCCAGCTGGTCGCCGCGATCGACCACCCGGGCGTCGTCGACGTCCACGACTACGGCGAGAGCGGCGCGGACGGTGACGAACGCTGCGCCTACATCGTCATGGAGCTGATCGACGGCCGCCCGCTGGACCGGGTGCTGGCGGACACCGGCCCGATGACCGTCGAGCGCGCGCTCGACCTGGTGGCCGGCGCCCTGGACGCGCTGCACGCCGCGCACCAGCGGGACATCGTGCACCGGGACATCAAGCCGTCCAACCTCATGCTGCGCACCGACGGCCGGGTCGCCATCACCGACTTCGGCATCGCCCGGGCGATCGCCAGCACCAAGCTCACCGCCCCGTTCGCGATCATCGGCACCGCGCTCTACATGTCCCCGGAGCAGGCCGAGGGATCGTCCCTGGGGCCGGCCACCGACCTCTACTCGATCGGCGTGGTCTGCTACGAACTGCTGGTCGGCGCGCCGCCGTACTCCGGGGACGGGCCGCTGCAGATCGCGCTCAAGCACGTCAACCAACCGGTGCCGGAGCTGCCGGAGGCCTTCCCGGCGGCGGTCCGGGCGCTGGTCGCCAGGGCGCTGGCCAAGAAGCCCGAGGAGCGGTTCGCGGACGCCGCCGAGATGGCGGCGGCGGTGCGCGCGGCACTCGGCGGCGACGGTGCCGAGGACGGCGCGGGCGCCGGGGTCGCCGGGGTCGGGGCGGCAGGAGCGGCGGGCGGTGCGGCCGGGAAGGGGCCTGCGTCGGCCGACAGCCGGACGATCGCCCTCCGGCCCGGCGCGGGTCCGACGGCGAAGGCTGAGGCCGGGTCAACGGAACCCGCTGCGGGCGGATCCGGGCCGGGCGGACCCGCGGCAGGCGGATCCGAGGCGGGCGAGGCCGAGCCCGGGGCCGTGGTGGTTCCCGCCGCCGGTGACACCCCCGTGCCTGCCGAGGTCGCGAAGGTGCAGCCGCAGCCGCAGCCCGAGGCGCAGACCGAGCCCGGCCGGCGAAGGTCCCGCCGGACCCTGCTGGTGCCCGTGATCATCCCCGTCATCATCTCGGCGGGCACCGCCACCGCCCTGCTGATCGACCGCAGTCCCGGCGGCTCCGACGCCACCGTGCCGCCCGCCGCCCAGCCCACCGTCGTGGTCACCGTCCCCGCGAACCCGGTCACCGGCACCCCGGCCGCGGCGACCGGCACCGCGCCCGCCACCCCGCCGCCGACCGACACCCCGACGGCCGCCCCGAACCCGGACCAGCCGGCCCCCGGTACCGCCGACCAGCAGCAGGCCCCCGTTCCGGCTCCGGGTCAGGCCGGTGGCGGTGGTGCGTCGGGCGGTAGCCGGACCGGCGGTGCGGGTGCGTCCGCCGGCGGCGGCGCGTCCTCGGGCGGGTCCGGGTCCGGGGCAGGGTCCGGCTCCGGGTCGGGGTCAGGGGCCGCCGGCGGCCAGGCGAACCAGCCGGGCGGTGCCGCAGGCGGCAACCCGCCCGCCCCGCCCGCCAATCAGAACCCGCAGCCGCCGGCCCAGACCTCGGGCGGCGGCACCACCGCGGCGCCGCCGCAGAGCCCGAGCCGCCCTGCGTCCTGCGGCGGCAACAGCTGGAGCACCATCGTCAGCGTGAAGCACGAGCGGCCGATCGGGATGCGCAACGACAACCTGAACGGCGACAACCCGCTCGTGCTCGGCGGCGCCGCGCAGTACGGCTGGGTGCGCTCGACCAACCCCGGTTCGTGGATCCTGTTCAACGCCTGCAACAACGGCGGCCCGCAGCTCGTCCAGACCACGGACGGGAGGGTCGTGTTGAGCAACGGGTTCAGCTTCCTCACCAACTGGACCGTCCGCAACGGCTCCACCCCGGGCTCGTACACGCTGGCCGACTACATGAACTCGGTCTGCATGACCGACAACGGCGTGGGCAACGCGATCACCATGGTGGCCTGCACCCCCGGCAACACCGCGCAGGAGTGGCGTCTCCAGTAGCGGCGACTGTTCGAGGATCGATAGCAGCCCCCGGTGATCCGGGCAAGGGCGAGGGAATGGCGGAACCTCGCCAGTCCGGAGCCGAGGGGCGTGTGGAATCTTCTACACAGATGTAAAAGTCGATTGCCGGTCGACCGGATCCGCCCGCCGGCCACTGCTCGGGCGGGCGGGCGGTCGTCGGCGCTGGCGGTCGGACATGGTTCGGACGGGAACGGCACACGGGTTGCGGTGAATCGTCCCGGTCCGGCCGTCGACTCCACACTCTTCACCGCATGGCGGGACCTGGCCAACTCCTGAAGCGGACCTGTCATTTCTTCTGATGGATTGTCATGCTTCTGTTCATCCCCCGGCGGCAGCCCCACCCCCACCCCTTGGTGGCGAGCCGCCCGACTGCACGGGATCTCAGCACGTCAGCGCCCGTTCCGCCCCACAGGTGCCGACCCCGGCCCCCGGGACGTGGTGCGACCGCGCCCAGACGCGGTTTCCCGGAAGGACTCGTACGTGAAGCGAAAGCTCGCGGCTGTCGCCGTACTCTCGGCCACCGCCCTCCTGACCGGTGTGATCCAGGTGAGCACCGCCGCCCAGGCCGCCCCCGTCGACTCGTCGCCGGCCCAGGCCGCCCGGCAGCACGCCACCGTGCTCGCGGTGGCGAGCGGCCAGTCCGGCCCGCTCGCCAAGGCGCTCGGCCTGGGCGCCAAGGAGCAACTGGTCGCCAAGGACGCCGTCTTGGACAAGGACGGCACCCGCCACCTGCGCTTCGAGCGCACCTACGCCGGCCTGCCGGTGATCGGCGGCGACCTGGTCGTCCATCAGAAGGCCGACGGTGCCGTGAAGTCGGTCTCCAAGGCGGTCTCCGCCCGGATCGACCTGCCGAGCGTGACCCCGGCGGTCCCGGCCGACCAGGCCGCCGCGCAGGCCACCGGCGCGGTCAAGGCCACCGTCGGGGTGACCCTCGACGCCGACCAGTCCCCGCTCGCCGACGTCCACCAGACGGGCACGCCCCAGCTGGTCGTCTGGGCCACCGACGGCAGCCCCCGCCTCGCCTACCGCACCACCGTCGAGGGCGTGCGCGCCGACGGCACCCCGAGCAGCCAGGTCCTGGTCACCGACGCCGCCGGCGGCCAGGTGCTCTCCACCCACGAGAAGGTGCAGACCGCCGCCGGCACCGGCAAGGGCGTCTTCGTCGGCCAGGTCCCGCTGACCACCGCGCAGAGCGGCGGGCAGTACCAGCTCAAGGACGACACCCGCGGCGGCCAGTCCACCACCGACATGAGCAACGGCACCTCGGGCAGCGGCTCGCTGTTCGCGAACACCAGCAACAGCTTCGGTGACGGCACCGCCGGCAACCGCGAATCCGCCGCCGTGGACGCCCAGTTCGGTGCCGCCACCACCTGGGACTTCTACAAGAGCGCCTTCGGCCGCAACGGCATCCGCAACGACGGCGTCGGCGCCCTCAGCCGGGTGCACTACGGCTCCAACTACGTCAACGCGTTCTGGAGCGACGACTGCTTCTGCATGTCGTACGGCGACGGCAGCGGCGACGCCGCCCCGCTCACCGAGATCGACGTGGCCGGCCACGAGATGACCCACGGCGTGACCGCCGCGACCGCCAACCTCAACTACGACGGCGAGTCCGGCGGCCTCAACGAGGCCACCTCGGACATCATGGGCACGATGGTCGAGTGGTCCGCCAACCTGCCCTCCAACCCGCCGAACTACTGGATCGGCGAACTGATCAACCTGAACGGCAACGGCAGCCCGCTGCGCTACATGGACCAGCCGAGCAAGGACGGCCAGTCCGCCGACTACTGGGACGCCAACGTCGGCAACCTGGACGTCCACTTCTCGTCCGGGGTGGCGAACCACTTCTTCTACCTGCTGGCCGAGGGCAGCGGCGCGAAGAGCATCAACGGGTTCGACTACAACAGCCCGACGTACGACAACTCGACGCTCGCCGGCATCGGCCGGGACAAGGCGGCGCAGATCTGGTACCGCGCGCTGACCACGTACTTCACCTCCACCACCGACTACGCGGGCGCCCGCGCGGCCACCCTCAGCGCGGCGGCGGACCTGTACGGCTCGGGCGGCACGGAGTACAACGCGATCGCCGCCACCTGGACGGCGGTCAACGTCAACTGAGCCGGGGAGAGCGAGCCGTCTCCGGGTCCGAGCCGGCCAGCCCGGACCCGGAGACGCGTCCGAGCGAGGCCCTGCCGGGCCGTGGGTGCCGGCCGGAGGGGTCGTAGGCGGCGGGGGCGACGGTGTGCGGACCACCGTCGCCCCCGTCGCATGCGCGCGATATGACGCTACGTCAGTTGCTTCGGCTGCGTCGGCTGCGGCGCGCGTCGTGCGACTCCTGGGCGGCGAGGACGGCGTCGCCGTGTTCGGCGGCCCAGGTGCCGAGTGCGCGGATCGGGGCGAGCAGGGCCGTGCCCGCCACCGTGAGGGCGTAGTCGACCCGCGGCGGCGCCTCGGCGTAACGGCGGTGCTCCACCAGGCCGTTGTACTCCAGTCGCCGCAGTGCCTCGTTGAGCACCTTCGGGCTGACCCCGCCGATCCGGTCGAGCAGCGCCCGCGGGCGCATCGGACCCCGCTCGCCGAGGACGTGGACGACCACGCTGTCCCAGCGGTTGGCGATCACCTCGAAGGCCAGCCGGGCACGGCAGTCGGCGGCGAAGACGGCGCCGCCCAGGTCGTCGCCGTCGCCGCGGCTTTCGCCGTGGTCGCCGTCGTTGCCGTCGTTGCTGTTCATGCCGTCCTCGCTGCGCCGGCCGGTGGTGTCCATACGGCCATCCTGCCCGGGCCGATGCCTACCGGGTGGTGTGCATCGGCCCGCCTAGCGTGCCGGGCACAGCAGTTCGCGCCGACCCCGGTCGGGCGACGACGGCGAGGAGTGGACATGAGGATCGGCATTCTCGGAACGGGCGCCATGGCGGCGGCCCTCGGCGGGGCCTGGGTGCGAGCCGGGCACGAGGTCGTGGTGGGCGGGCGCGACCCGGGGGCGGCTCGCCGGCTGGCCGCCGAGACGGGCGCGTCGGAGGGTGGCGACCTGGCGCGGGCGGCGAGGTTCGGCGAGGCTGTCCTGGTGGCGGTGCCGGCCGATGCGGCGGTGCCGGTGGTCGGACCGCTGGCGGCCGACCTGGTCGGGCGGACCCTCCTGGACTGCACCGTGCCGATGGCCCCGGGAGCGGACGGCCCCCGCCTGACCACGACGGGCGCCGCGGACTCCGTCGCGGTGCGGCTCGCCGCCGCGGCTCCGGCGGCCCGGGTGGCCAAGGTGTTCGGGATCTGCCACGAGAGCATCTGGACCCTGCCGCGGCCGGCCTTCGAGGGCGGCGCGCCGCTCGGGGTCCCGTACTGCGCCGACGACCCGGCCGCCGCCGCACTGGTCGCCGATCTGGTGGCCTCGATGGACTGCGTGCCCGTGCCCTGCGGGGGCCTCGACCGGGCCGGGCTGTTGGAGGCGACGGCCGTCTTCGCGATCGGCGTCTGGTGGTCCGGCGGCGAGGCGCGCCGGGCCTTCCCGTCCCCGGCCCTCGCGCCGGGCGCGGCGGACGACGACGAGGGGTAGCGAGTCCGGTCGGCCGCGGTGCACCGGGAGGACTCGCCGTCCGCGGGTGGCGGGCTGGTGACGGATGACGGCTGACAGCGAACAGCTGACAGATTTCAACATCTGTCCGCTGTCCGCTGTCAGCTGTCAGCTGTCAGCTGTTCGCTGTTACCTGGCACCCGTTGCCTGCCGCCCCTCACCCACCCGTCGGCGCCAGGTCCTTGCGGATCTCGTCCAGGATCAGACCGGCCCCGGTGTACCCGATGCCGAGCATCCACAGGTTGTCGTCCACCCGGAACACCCGCCCGTTGCGGACGGCGTCCAGGTTCTTCCACAGCGCACCCTCGGTGATCTTCCCCTGGTCGGACTTGGCCGCGTCCCCGTACACCGAGTAGAAGACGACGTCCGCGGCCGCCTGGTCCACCTGCTCGGGGCTGATCTCCATCGAGAAGCCGGGCTTGTCCTGGTTGGCGGGTCGGCCGAGCCCGAGGTCCTTGAACAGCGAGCCGACGAAGGTGTCGTTGAGGTAGAGCCTGGTGGGCGCGCCCGCCAGGAAGCGGGCCATCTCGACCCGGGTGGCCCCGGCCCTGGCCGGCCCGCCCAGCGCGGTGACCAGGTCCCGCAGCTTCACCTGGTAGGCCGCGTCCGCCGCCGCGGCCTCGCTCTGGCGGCCCAACGCCTCCGCGTGCAGGCGGACGTTCTCCTTCCAGGTCGGGCCGGTGGTCTTGGAGAGGACGGTCGGCGCGATCTTGGACAGTTCGTCGTACCGCTTGTCGTCGCGGACCTGGTTGCTGAGGATGAGGTCCGGCCGCAGTGCCGCGATCGTCTCCAGGCTGGGCTGGCCGATCGTGCCGACGGCCTTCGTCCCGGCCAGCCGACCGCCGGGGAGGTAGCTCGGGAACGGCGCGCCCGCACTCACGGTGGTGGCGCCGACCGGGGCGAGGCCGAGGGTGACCGCCGAGTCCAGGGCGTCCGTGTCCAGTGCCACCACCCGCTCGGCCCGTGCGGGGACGGTGCTCTCGCCGCGCGCGTGCCGGACGGTCCGGGTGCCGCCGCCGGCGGACGAACCGGCCTTCGGGGCCGAGGAGTTCGGTCCGCAGCCGGTGAGCGCCAGGCCCGGGACGAGCCCGGCGGCGAGGCCGAGCGCGGCGCGGCGGCTGAGGGGTCTGGGCATTGCGGCACCTCCAACGGGCGGGCTGGGCGCGGGAATCCCTGCCCGCGCGGCCACCCGCCTACGCCTCGAACCGCTACGGACCGGTCACGCCCCGGGGGTGCAGCGCCGCCGGCGCGCCTCGGGGCGGCGCCGGACCCCCACGGTCCCGAGTCGCGGCGCCTCCTCACGGTCCCGGGTCGCGGTGGACTCTCACAGCCCCGAGTCGCAGCGGTCCGTCACGGCCCGGAGTCGCAGCGGATCGTCACGTCTCGGAGCCGTTCTCCCGTCGCTGGCGCAGGAGTTCGTCGTACTCGGCGTGCACCCGGCGGTCCATCGCGAGGGTGAACTGGGCGTCGGCCACGGTGCGGGCCAGCGGTCGTACCCGCAGGATGCGTTCGGTGAGCCGGACCGCCTCGCCGGGCGGCAGCGGGGTGTCGGCGGCCAGTGCGCTGAGCAGGTGCTCGGTGACCACCTCGATGAAGATCTCGGCGATGGCGTCCACGTGCTCCCGGGTGCGTCGGCTGGCGTCCAGCACCGCCGAGAGCGGCACCCCCTCCGCCACCAGCTCGGTGGTGGCGTCCATCAGCCGACGGCTGACGTGGGTGATCCCGTCCTCCTCGACGGTGATGTAGCCCTGCTCGATGGACTCGGCGGTGTTCTCCTCGGTGAGCTGGTCGCCGAAGGCGGCCTTGAGCTCCTCCCAGTCGAGGCGCACCGGGGTCTCGTCCGACCACGGCGCGACGATCGCCGCCTCCAGGCCGATCAGCTCCGCGACGTCCCGGCCGCTCTCGCCGGCGCCGATCAGTTCGGCGATGCCGCCCAGGGTGTGGCCGCGTTCCAGCAGTTCGCCGATCATCCGCAGCCGGGCCAGGTGCTCCTCGCCGTACCAGGCGATCCGGCCCTCCTTGCGGGGTGCCTGGAGCAGTTTGCGCTCACGGTAGAAGCGCAGGGTGCGGGTGGTGATGCCGGCGGCTTCGGCCAGTTCCTCCACCCGGTACTGGCGTTTTCTGTCGCCCGCAGCAGCTCTGACCTTGTCCACGGCGATCAGCATAGGTCCGTCGGCGGGGAAGGCTCCCGGAACCGGAGCCGTCGCGCTTCTTCCATCCGGTGTCAGCAAGGGCTACCCTGCCAACCATGCCAGTGATTACTGGCGCGATTGGAAGGGTTCCGGGGCAGGCCCCGGGAGAGTGCGACGATCACCGCCCCACCCTCAGGAGGAGGCCGCATGGCATCCAGCAGCAAGCGCCCCCGCTCCGGCACGTCCGGTGCGTCCGGCGTCAACGGCGCGCCCGGCACGCCCGGCGCGCCCCGTACGGCCGAGGGGTCGTCCGAGGCCGGGGCCCACGCGGTGGAGGAGGCCGTACCGCACGTCCGGGTGGCGGTGATCGGCTCCGGCTTCGGCGGCCTCGGCGCCGCGGTCCGGCTGCGCCGCGCCGGGATCACCGACTTCGTGGTGCTGGAGCGCGCGGACTCCGTCGGCGGCACCTGGCGCGACAACAGCTACCCCGGCTGCGCCTGCGACGTGCCCTCGCACCTCTACTCCTTCTCCTTCGCCCCCAACCCCGACTGGCCGCGCAGCTTCTCCGGTCAGCCGGACATCCGCGCCTACCTGGAGAAGGTCGCCACCGTCTTCGGGCTCCGACCCCACTTGAGGTTCAACGCCGAAGTGCTGGAGGCGCGTTGGGAGAGCGACGGGGCCCGCTGGCGGATCACCACCTCGGCCGGTCAGTGGACCGCCGACGCCGTCGTCTCCGCCGCCGGACCGCTCGCCGACCCGCAGATCCCCGACCTGCCCGGGCTGAGCGGCTTCACCGGCAAGGTGTTCCACTCCTCCCGCTGGGACCACGACTTCGACCTGGCCGGCAAGCGCGTCGCCATGGTCGGCACCGGCGCCTCCGCCGCCCAGATCATCCCGTCGATCCAGCCCGAGGTCGGCAAGCTGACCGTCTTCCAGCGCACCCCGGCCTGGGTCCTGCCGCGCCGCGACCGCGAGATCACCCAGCTGGAGAAGTGGCTGCACGGCCGCCTGCCGCTCACGGCGAAGATCCGCCGCGGCACCCTGTTCGCCCTCCGTGAGCTCCAGGTCGACGCCTTCGTCCGCCGCCCCGGGCTGCTGCGCATCGTCCAGCAGCTCGCCGAGCGGCACATCGCGCAGAGCGTCCCGGACCCGGCGCTGCGCGCCAAGCTCACCCCGGACTACCGGATCGGCTGCAAGCGCATCCTGCTCAGCAACACCTACTACCCGGCACTCGCCGCCGCCAACACCGAGGTCGTCGACTCCGGCCTGCGCGAGGTGCGCGGCTCCACGCTGGTCGCGGCCGACGGCAGCGAGCACGAGGTGGACGCCATCGTCTTCGGCACCGGCTTCCACGTCACCGACATGCCCATCGGGGCCCGGGTGTTCGGCGTCGACGGCACCAGCCTGGCCGAGGAGTGGAAGGACGGCATGGAGGCGCTGCGCGGCTCGACCGTGCGGGGCTTCCCGAACCTCTTCTTCGTCATCGGGCCCAACACCGGCCTCGGCAACAGCTCGATGATCCTCATGATCGAGTCCCAACTGAACTACATGATCGACGCGTTGACGACGCTCGGCTCGATCGGCGCCGCCGCCATGCAGCCGACGGTACGCGCCCAGCGGCAGTGGAACCTCGAACTGCAGCACCGGATGGACCGCACCGTCTGGACCACCGGCGGCTGCCGCAGCTGGTACCTCGACCCGAGCGGCAGGAACACCGTGCTCTGGCCCGGCTCCACCGCCTCCTTCCGCCGCGCCACCCGCAAGGTGGACCTCGGCGAGTACGAGCTGATCATGCGCGCGGCGCCGGCCGCCGCCCGCACCGTCCAGGAGGTCTCCGCGTGAGCGCCGCCGTCCTGCCCGCCGAGTACGAACACCCGAGGCCTGCAGAGGAGTTGACCGTCCGCTCGGCCGACGGCATCCGGCTGCACGTCGAGGTGCACGGCCAACCCGGCGCGCCCACCGTGGTGCTGGCACACGGCTGGACCTGCTCGACCGCCTTCTGGGCCCCGGTGATCCGCGAACTCTCCGACCGCTACCGGGTAGTGGCCTACGACCAGCGCGGCCACGGGCACAGCGAGATCCCGCCGAGCCGGGCCCGCTACTCGACCCGGGCGCTCGCCGAGGACCTGTCCGCCGTGCTGGCCCGGACCGTTCCGGCGGGGGAGCGGGCCGTCCTGGCCGGGCACAGCATGGGCGGCATGACCATCATGGCCGCCGGCGGCCGCCCCGAGGTCGCCGAGCGCACCGCCGCCGCCGTCCTGATCTCCACCGGGCCGAGCGAGCTGGTGGCCGAACTCACCGTCCTTCCCCCGGGCGTGCGTTCCCCGGGCCTGCGCCGCTTCCTGCACCGGCAGCTGCTGCGCTCCCGGATGCCGCTCGGACCGGTCTCGCCGGTCAGCCGGGTGGCGCTCAAGTACGCGACCATGGGCTCGGGTTCGCCCGCCGGGCAGGTCGAGGCGACCGCCCGGATCGTGCACGCCTGCCCGACCGCGGTCCGCGCCAACTGGGCCGCCGTGCTCGACCGCCTGGACGTCCGTGCCGGGCTCGCCCGGCTCACCGCGCCCACGGCGGTGGTGGTCGGCACCGACGACCGGCTGACCCCGCCGGTGCACGCGCACCGGATGATCGCCGGGCTCAAGGACCCGCAGGGGCTGTTGCTGCTGCCCGGAGTCGGGCACATGTCGCCGCTGGAACGCCCGGCAGAGATCGCCGGCGAGATCCATCGGATGGCCGCCGAGCACCTGGTCGGCGCGCCCGCCGCCGCGCCCGCCGCCGGGCCTGCCGCCGCGTCGGCCGATGCGGCGCTCGCCGGCACCGCGCCCGCTCCGGCCGCAGCCGCCGCAGTCGCGACTGCCGACTCCACCGTTGATCCTGCTGTTGACCCCACCGACGAGAGGACCGCCGTCGCATGAACGCCATCCCGCCGTTGTCCGCGCAGGTCGTCGTCGTGACCGGGGCCGCCCGGGGGGTCGGCGCGTCGCTGGCCCGCAAGCTCGCCCGGCGCGGGGCCAAGGTCGCCCTGCTGGGGCTGGAGCCGGAGGAGCTCAAGGCCGTCGCCGCCCAGTGCGGGCCGCACGCGACCAGCTGGGACGTGGACGTCACCGACCTCGACGCGCTCGACGACACCGCCCGCCGGATCAAGGAGCACTACGGGCGGATCGACACCGTCGTCGCCAACGCCGGGATCGCCATCGGCGGACCGCTGACGGACAGCGACCACCGGGCGTTCAGCCGGGTCATCGAGGTGAACCTGCTCGGCAGCGTCGCCACCGCGCGGGCGTTCCTGCCGGCGCTCATCGAGAGCCACGGCTACCTGCTGCAGATCGCCTCGCTCGCCGCGCTGACGCCCGCCCCGCTGATGAGCGCGTACTGCGCCAGCAAGTCCGGGGTGGAGGCCTTCGCCCACTCGCTCCGCGGCGAGGTCGCCTACCAGGGGGTGAAGGTCGGCGTCGGGTACCTGAGCTGGACCGACACCGACATGGTGCGGGGGGCCGACGAGGACACCGTGCTGAAGCAGATGCGGTCGCGGCTGCCGTGGCCGGCGAACAAGACGTACCCGCTGGAGCCCGCGGTGGACCGGATCGTCGCCGGGATCGCGCGCCGGTCCGCCCACGTCTACGCCCAGGCATGGCTCCGCGGGATGCAGCCGGTCCGCTGGCTGCTGCCGAGCCTGATCGCGGTGGTGGGCTCCCGGGACGTCGCCCGGCTCGCCCCCCAGCTCGCCGCCACCGCCGCCAGCCGCCTGCGCGCCGTCGGCGCCGGGGGCGCGGCGGACACCGCGGCCCGGGGGAGCCACAACGGCTCGGGAAGCTGACTGCCGGCAGCCGACGGCTCATAACGGGTAGCGGGTAACAGATGACAGGCGACAGCTGACAGATGATGAAATCTGTCAGCTGTTCGTCGTTCGCTGTCGCCTGTCGCCCGTCAACCCGTCACGTCGTCACCGTCCGCCCTCCCCCTCCGTCGCGATCCGCGCCAGCGTCTCCAGTGCCCGTGCCAGGACCGGCAGCGGCGGCGAGGCGAGCGCGACCCTGACGGCGGACGGCGAGCGCCGCGGATCCACGGCGAACGCCGTCGCGGGCGTGACCGAGATCCCGGCGCGTGCCGCCGCCGCAACGAAGGCCTCCGCCCGCCAGGCCCCCGGCAACTCCCACCACAGGTAGTACGAGCAGGGGTCGGCCCGCAGGCGCTGCCCCGTCAGCGCCTCGCGCGCCAGCAGCTGCCGGGCCGCCGCGTCGGCTCGCTTCGCCGCCTCGACCGCGGCCAGTGAGCCGTCCCCGATCCAGCGCACCGCCGCCTCCAGTGCGAACCCGCTCGGCGTCCACCCACCCGAGCGCAGCGCGCCCGCCACCCGTTCGCGCAGCGCAGCCGGGACGGCCGCGAACCCGCTGGTCAGCCCGGGGGCCAGCCGCTTGGAGAGGCTGTCCACCAGCACGGTGCGCTCCGGCGCCAGCGCGGCCAACGGCGTCAGGTCGGGCCGCAGGAACGACCAGACGGCGTCCTCGACCACCGGCAGGCCGAGCCGCCGCAGCTCTTCCACGAGCCCCGCCGCCCGCTCGTGCGGCATGCTCGTGCCGAGCGGGTTCTGCAGCCGGGGCTGCAGGTACACGGCGCGCAGCGGCGCGGCCCGGTGGGCGGCTGCGACGGCGTCCGGCACCAGCCCGTCCTCGTCCATGGCCAGCGGCACCAGCCGGATGCCCAGCCGCTCGGCCACCGCCTTGACCACCGGATACGTGAGCGCCTCCACCCCCAGTCGCTGCCCGGGCGGCACCAGCGCGGAGAGCGCCCCCGCGATGGCCTGCCGCCCGTTGCCCGCGAACAGCAGGTCCGCGGCGTCGACCTCCCAGGAGCCGGTCGAGAGCAGGCCGGCGAGGGCCCGCCGGGCCGCGCCCGTTCCGGCCGCGCCGATCGGCCGCAGGGCGTCCCCGAGCGCGTCCGTGCGGAGCAGTGGCGCCAGTCCGCCCGCCAGCAGCTCGGCCTGTCCGGGCACGACGGGGTAGTTGAGTTCCAGGTCCAGGGGCCCGGCGGCGGGTTCGGCGAGAGCGATCCGTGCGCCGTCCGCCCCCCGTCCGGCCCGGACGAAGGTCCCGCGCCCGACCTCCCCGACGGTCAGCCCGCGCCGGGCCAGTTCCCGGTAGACCCGCCCGGCCGTCGAGGCGGCGATGCCCCGGCTGCGGGCGAACGCACGCTGGGTGGGCAGCTGCTGTCCCGGCCGCAGCCGCCCGTCGGCGATGTCGGTGGCGACCCGGTCGGCGATCAGGCGGTAGTCGTCCATCGGTGGCGGGCCCTCCGTGTGCCGTACCGGTGCGCCGTGCCCCCGGGCCCCACCCGAGCGCCGCGCCCCCCGGGCCGCGCCCCTGAGCCGTACGCGTGAGCCGTGCCCGTGGGCCGCACCGTCCTCGGGGCACATTGCACCGAGCGCAAAGCCATCATTGCATCGAGCCGGTCACCCGTCCTAGCCTCCCTCCATGGACGCGTTGACTACCGCCGTGGACGGCCACGCCGTGCTCGGGATCGCCGCAGTGGCGCTGGGCATGGTGCTGTCGCCCGGGCCCAACATGATCTACCTGGTCTCACGCTCGATAGCCCAGGGCCGTCGCGCCGGGCTGATCTCGCTGCTGGGGGTCGGCACCGGCTTCCTGGTGTACCTCGTCGCGGTGACGGTGGGGGTGGCCGCGGTGTTCTCGGTGGTGCCCGCCCTCTACACCGCGATCAAGCTGGCCGGCGCCGGCTACCTGCTCTGGCTGGCCTGGAAGGCGGTCAAGCCCGGTGGTACGGCGGTCTTCGCCCCGCAGCAGCTGCCGCCGGACCCGCCGCGCCGCCTCTTCACGATGGGCTTCCTGACCTGCCTGCTCAATCCCAAGATCGCCATCATGTACATCTCGCTGCTGCCCCAGTTCGTGGCGCCGGAGCGGGGTCACGTCGCCCTGCAGAGCCTGCTGCTGGGCCTGACCCAGATCGCGATCGCGATCACCGTCAACGGCCTGATCGCGATGAGCGCGGGCAGCATCGCCACCTTCCTCAACCGCCGTCCGGCCTGGCTGCGGGTCCAGCGCTACGTGATGGGCACCGTCCTGGCCGGTCTCGCCGTGCGCATCGCCGCCGACCGCGCCAAGGCGGTGGCGGTCTAGCCACGTCCTCGGATCGCCGCCCAGGTCCGGCGGTCCGTCAGCGCCCCGCCCGGCAGCCGGCCGCCGTCCGCAGCACCTCGTACGCGGCCTGCACGAACCGGCCGTCCAGGGTCGGCCCGGTGTTGGCCAGCACCGCGACCGCGCACGCCGCCTCCCGGGAGAAGCCCACGAAGGCCGTGAAGCCCCGGGTCGCGCCGGTGTGGAAGTACAGCTCGCGCCCGCCCGAGCGGCGGCGGTTCCACACCAGGCACAGCTCGTCGGAGGAGTGCGGCCGCCGCAGCCGGGCCCGCTGGACCTCGCCCAGGGCCTCCTTCAACGCGCTTCCCCCGTCACCGGGTTGCGGTCCGTCGAGGTGTGCCCGGAGGTAGCGCAGCAGGTCGGCTCCGCTCGACCGGACGGCGCCGGCCCCGGGCAGTCCGGGGATGCTCCACGGCGGTGTCGCCCGGCCGCGCCGGTATCCGACGGCCCGGTCCGGCGCGTCCGGGGAGCAGCCGGTGGCGGTGAGGCCCAGGGGCCGGCAGACGCGTTCGGAGAGCAGGTCCCCGTACGGCAGTCCGCCCGTCTCGGCGAGCACCCGGCCGAGGAGTCCGACGCCGTAGTTGGAGTACCGGTACCGGCTACCGGGCCTTCTCCGTACGGTGGTTCGCGGCAGTGCGGCGCGCAACTTCTCCTCGCCGAACGCGGCGTACGGGTTGCCGGACCAGTTCGGGACGGCTCCCGCGAGCAGCCCGGGCGGCAGCCGGGGCAGCCCGGAGGTGTGGGTGGCCAGGTGCAGCAGCCGCATCGGTTCGGGCGAACGGACCGTCACCGGGCGCCAGTCGGGCGGCAGGAGGCGCTCCACCGGGTCGTCCAGGGCGAGTTCGCCGTGGGCGGCCAGCTCGGCGAGCAGCAGTGCGGTGAACGTCTTGCTGACCGAGCCGAGTTCGAAGACGGTGTCCGGCGTGCACGGGGCCGACCGCTCGTGCCCGAGGTGCCCGTGGCAGCGCACCTGGTCCTGATCCTCGCGTGCCACGGCCACCGTGACGGCGGTGGCGTACGGCGCGGCCGCCCGGACCGCTGCCCGGACGGCCGTGTCGAGCTCGTTCACCCGGCGGCCGCACCGGCGCCGCCGAGCGCCCGGGAGAGCAGGACCGTCGCGGCGACGACCGCCACCACGGCGGTGTGTTCGTGTGCCCGGATCGCCGACTCGGGGTCCTCTTCGACCGGTTCGGTGTCCCGTGGGACCAGGCCGTCCGCCCGCTGCACCGCGGCCAGGGCCTCCCAGCCGGAACTCCCCAGCATGGGACGGCCGATGCACGCATCGACGATCAGCAGCTCGCCGACGAGGTCCCACTGGCCGATCTCCATCCAGATGTCGAGCCAGACCGGCAGCCACGCGCGCAGGTAGTCGCGCATCGGTTCGGGCAGGTCCTCGGGCCGCGCGCCCCAGTCGGTGAGGTGGAAGACGGTGTGGGTGACCTGGTAGGCGATCGACCAGGCGATGGTCCACGGTTCGGGGAGCGCGCCGAGCCAGGTGCGGGCGGCGAGTTCGGCCCAGTCCGGCCGGTGGCTGAGCCCGATGACCCGCCGCGCGTTCGCCACCGCGAGCTGTCGGCTGCCCTGGATCTCGACCGCGTGGACGGCCCGCAGCCGGCTGATCGATTCGAGCAGCTCCTCCAGTGCGGCGTGCCGGTAGCCGACCCGGGCGAAGTGGGCGTACGTCTCCAGCGGGTCGGTGACCGTGACGTGCCGCAGCTGCCGCTCGTAGAGCATGTCGCCCTCGCGCAGTTGCGCCCAGGCGCCGTCGAGCATGTCGCGCGCGGCGCGGGCGTCCTGCGGTCCGGCGACGCCGTCGCGCAGCACCAGGGAGGAGGCCATCGCGGCCTCGCAGAGCGGCTTGTAGACGTCGTTCGGTTCGGCGAGGTCGATGATGGTGTTGTCGGCGAGCCTGCCCCAGCCGCCCTGGTAGCAGGTGTGCAGCCAGGACAGCGCACGGGTGCCGAGCTGCTGGGCGGTGGCGAGCACCTCGGTGTCGGTGGTCATCGCGGGTTCCCCTCCGACAGGCGCTCGGCGATGGCGAGTTCGAGCCGGGTGCGGACGGCGCCGATGCCGACGAGGCGGATCCGGTCCAGGATCGGCTCGACCTCCAGGTGCGGTGGCCGGTCCTCGGCGCCGGCCCAGGCGAGCCAGCGGGCGAGCCGGACGGCGGTGGTGAAGTCGCGCCGGAGCATGGCGCGGACGGCGCCGCGGGCGAGTGCCAGGTGGTCCGTGTGGGCGGCGTCGTGGACCGGGCCGTCCAGCCCGGGCAGGGCGAGCACGGACAGTTGTGCCATCCGGACGGACCAGGCCTGCCAGCCCAGCTCAGCCGGTCCGGGCAGCGGGGCGGGCACGTGGTCCGGAGCAGGACCCGGCCCGCGATCCGACGCGGAACCCGGGGCATGACCCGGCACGCGATCCGGCACGTGATCCGACGCGGAGTCCGGCACGGAACCCGGCGCGGTGTCCGCGTACGGCGTGCGGGCGAGCACCCGGCCGGCGGCCCAGTCCTGCCACGCGATGGCCTGCGCGGCCTCGGGGGAGGCCGGTACCGGCGCTGGGAAGGCCCGTCGGGCCTCGGCGAGCAGCGCGGCGGTGGGTCCGTCGGGCTCGGCTCCGGTGAGCAGCTGCGGGGCGAAGAGGTCCGCGCCGAGCACGCGGACCGCGGCCAGCAGCGGGCGGGGGACGACGGTGTCCGGGTCCGCGAGCGCGGCCGTACCCCCGCCGCCCCGGAGGGCGTCGAGGGTACGGCCCGCCACCCGCTCGACCGCCGCGGCGTACTCGTCACGGAGAGGGGTCTCGGCGAATGGCATGGTGGTGAGGTCCTCCTTCAGGAGGTCGGGCGTGGGCGCGGGGCCCCGTGGGGACGGGGCCCTGCGGACGGAGCGTGGCTACCGGGTCGGCTTCTCCTTGGGTCCCTTCGGGGACAGCAGGAGCAGGCCGAGCAACAGCAGGCCACCAGCGGCCTCGGGCAGGTACGTGGGCGCGTCGGACACGACGGCCTCGTCCTCCACCATCAGGCTGGCTAGGGTGTCGGCCTCGGTCGACGTCGCGGTGCGTGACGCCGAGGCGGTTTCGGTCCGGAACTGAGTAAGCATCAGATGTGCCTCCTCGTCTGGCTTTCACCGTCCGGTCGGGCGGTGCCCCTGTCCGACACTACGTGCACGATCGGGCACCTGCATCCGCAGTCCTGTGAGCTGGGACGTTGCACTCGGTGTGGGCTCGACTGCGGCGAGTCGGTACGGTCGGGGCATGACCACAGCCTTGATCACCGGCGCGACCGCCGGCATCGGAGCCGCGTTCGCCCGCCGGCTCGCCCGCAGCGGCTACCAGCTCGTCCTGGTGGCGAGGGACGCCGAGCGCCTGCAGCGCGCCGCCGCCGACCTGCACGGGAAGTACGGCGTCGAGACGGAGGTGCTGACCGCCGACCTCGCGACCGACGAGGGCATCGGCGCCGTCGAGGCCCGCCTCGCCGACCCCGCCCGCCCGGTGGACCTCCTGGTCAACAACGCCGGCTTCGGCAACAAGGGCGCCTTCGGGGCCGTCCCGCTGCAGGACGAGCTGGACATGGTGAAGGTGCACATCGAGGCGATCCTGCGGCTGACCACGGCCGCACTGCCCGGGATGCGCGAGCGCCGCCGCGGTGCGATCGTCAACGTCGCCTCGGTGGCGGCCTTCCTGCCGCGCGGCACCTACGGGGCGAGCAAGGCGTGGGTGGTCAGCTTCACCCAGGGCGTGCTGCGTGACCTGGGCGGTACGGGCGTGCGGATGATGGCGTTGTGCCCGGGCTTCACTCGGACGGAGTTCCACGAGCGCGCGGGCATGGGCACCGGCAACATCCCGTCCTGGTCCTGGCTCTCTGCCGAGCGGGTGGTGGACGAGGCGATGCGCGACCTGGCCCGCGGCCGGTCGTTGTCCGTGCCGGGCAAGCGGTACAAGGTCGCGGTGGCGATCGCCCGGTTGCTGCCGCCCGGCGGACTGGGCGGCCTCTCCTCGAAGGCGGCGCGCACGTACCGCACCGACTGACGCCGGCGCCCCGGGCGGTCGGTCGGCGTGCGGCGCGGGCCCGACGGGAATAGAGCGAATCTCACTATTAGCTTGTCTAACTATGAGCTATCCTCGCTATATCCATCCCGTCCACCCGTCACACCGCGCGTCCGACCGCCCGTCCGGGCGCTCGTCCCGGCGCCGGTCCGACCGACCCAGGGAGGCCCGCCCTTGAGGCAAGCCGCCATCGACTGGACCCCGCCCGCGCGCGCCGAGGGCGATTCCCGCCCGCCGGCCCCGTGGCGGCGCATCCTCGCCCTCTTCCGCCCCTACCGCGGCCGTCTCGCCACCGTCGGGCTGCTGGTCGCCGCCTCCGCGGTGGTCTCGGTCGTCTCGCCGTTCCTGCTGCGGGCCGTCCTGGACACCGCCATCCCGCAGGGCCGCACCGGCCTGCTCAGCCTGCTCGCGCTCGGGATGATCCTCACCGCCGTGGTGAACAGCATCTTCAACGTCCTGCAGACGCTGATCTCCACCACCGTCGGCCAGCGCGTCATGCACGACCTGCGCACCGCCGTCTACGGGCACCTGCAGCGGCAGTCGCTGGCCTTCTTCACCCGCACCCGCACGGGCGAGGTGCAGTCCCGGATCGCCAACGACATCGGCGGCATGCAGTCCACGGTGACGTCCACCGCGACCAGCCTGGTCTCCAACCTCACCGCGGTGGTCGCCTCCGTCGTGGCCATGGTCGCCCTCGACTGGCGGCTCACCGTCGTCTCCCTCCTCCTGCTCCCGCTGTTCGTCTGGATCAGCCGCCGGGTCGGCCAGGAGCGGAAGAAGATCACCACCGAGCGGCAGAAGCAGCTGGCCGCGATGAGCTCGGCCGTCCAGGAGTCGCTCTCGGTCAGCGGCATCCTGCTCGGCCGCACGATGGGCCGCTCCGACTCGCTCGCCCGCGAGTTCACCCAGCAGTCCGACCAGCTCGCCGACCTGGAGGTCCGGGCCAGCATGGCCGGGCGCTGGCGGATGAACACCATCCAGATCGTGATGGCCGCCATGCCCGCACTGATCTACTGGGCCGCCGGGCTGACCTCCGCCGCCGGCGCGCCGATCGTCTCCGTCGGCACCCTGGTCGCCTTCGTCACCCTCCAGCAGGGCCTCTTCCGCCCCACCGTGAGCCTGCTGTCCACCGGCGTGGACGTCCAGACCTCGCTCGCGCTCTTCCAGCGCATCTTCGAGTACCTCGACCTTCCGGTGGAGATCGCCGAACCGGCCGACCCGGTCACGCTCGCCGCCCCCCGCGGCGAGGTCCGCTTCGAGGGCGTCGACTTCCGCTACGACCCCGCGCAGGAGCGCCCGACCCTCGCCGGCCTCGACCTCACGGTCCCCGCCGGGAGCTCGCTGGCCGTGGTCGGCGAGACCGGCTCGGGCAAGACCACCCTCAGCTACCTCGTCCCGCGGCTGTACGACGTCACCGGCGGCCGGGTCACCCTGGACGGCGTCGACGTCCGCGAGCTCTCCTTCGACACCCTGGCCCGCGCGGTCGGCGTGGTCTCCCAGGAGACGTACCTCTTCCACGCCTCGGTCGCCGACAACCTGCGCTTCGCCAAGCCCGGCGCCACCGACGCCGAACTGGTCGAGGCCGCCCGGGCCGCACAGGTCCACGACACCATCGCCGCCCTGCCGGACGGCTACGACACCCTGGTCGGCGAGCGCGGCTACCGCTTCTCCGGCGGCGAGAAGCAGCGCCTCGCACTCGCCCGGACGATCCTGCGCAACCCGCCGGTGCTCATCCTCGACGAGGCCACCAGCGCGCTCGACAACCGCACGGAGCGCGCCGTCCAGCAGGCCGTGGACACCCTCGCGGCCGGCCGCACCACCATCACCATCGCGCACCGGCTCTCCACCGTCCGCGCCGCCGACCAGATCGCCGTCCTGGACCACGGGGTGGTGGTGGAACTCGGCACCCACGAGGAGCTGGTGGAGCTGGACGGCCGGTACGCGGCCCTGCTGCGCCGGGAAGCGCCGGAGGCGGCCGCCCGGCCGGAGGGGGTCGGTCTTGTGGAGTCCGGTCCGGTGGAGGACGTCCTGTCGGGGGAGGTGCCGCCGGCGGGCAAGGCGCTGCTCACGGAGGCCGCCCTCCGTCGGGCCTGATCCCGTCGGGCTGAACCCGCCGGCCTGAACCCACGGGCCTGAACCCGCCGGCCGGACCGGTCCGTCGGGAGTGGCGCCCGTCGAGTCGCCGTCGGCTAGGCCGCCTTCGGGACCTCGTTGTAGTTCTCCGCGACCTCCTGGCCGGAGAGCCGCTGGATCGCCGCCATCACCTCGTCGGTCACCTGCCGACGCGCCTTCAACGAGCGGGCCTGCCCGTGCAGCTCGTCGAAGTGCAGCGGCTCGCCGAAGCGGACCGTCACCTTCTTCAGCCGCGGCACCCGCTTGCCCACCGGCAGGATCTGCTCCGGCCCCTCCAGCGCCACCGGCACCACCGGGACGCCCGCGGTGAGCGCGAGCCAGGCGACGCCCGTCTTCCCCCGGTAGAGGCGGCCGTCCAGGGAGCGGGTGCCCTCGGGGTAGATGCCGAAGGCCTTGCCGTCCTCCAGGATCTCCAGCGCCGACTCCAGCGAGGCCTGAGCGGAACGGTAGGTGCCGCGCTCGACCGGCACCGCGCCGATCGCCTCGAAGAAGCCCTTGGAGAGCCTGCCCTTGAGCCCGGCGCCGGTGAAGTACTCGGCCTTGGCGAGGAAGTGGACCCGGCGCGGGGAGGTCAGCGGGATCACCACGCTGTCGATGAACGACAGGTGGTTGCTGGCCAGGATCACCCCGCCCTTGCGCGGGACGTTCTCGACCCCCTCGATGACCGGCCGCCAGATTCCCCGCGAAGCCGGTTTCAGCACCAGCTTGGTGACGAGGTCGAGCACGATTCCCTCCCTGGACGAACTACCGCCCGGGAGGTGCCCGGGCCACGATCAGATCCGCAGACTACGACACCCACCCCCGCGCCCGTCCACTCCCGCCGCCCGTGGTGCGCACCACGGGCGGGTAGGGTACGGCCGTCCGAACAGAGCAACACCCCGCAGTACCCAGGAGGGCACGATGGAGACCACCGAGGCGATCAAGGCCTTTTTCGACCGCTTCGACAAGGACGGCGACGGCAAGATCACGGCGGCCGAGTACGCGCTGGCCGCGAACGAGATGGGCGACCACGACGTCACCCTCTCGATGGCCGAGGCCCTGATCCACAGCATGGACACCAACCACGACGGCGTCCTGACCTTCGAGGAGTTCCTGGCCGCCCGCCAGCGCTGAGCCCGCACCGAACGGGGCCGGGCGCCGTACCGGCGGCGCCCGGCCCCGTTCGTCGGCCCGGACCCGTTCCGCGGCTCCACCGCCTCCCGCTGCGGGCCCCGCCGCCCGCCGACCGCCCGGCTACCGCCCGCCGTTCACCGGGAACACCCGGCGCACCACCCGCTCCGCCGCCCCGCCGTCGTCCCAGACGCAGAACTTCGCGCGGAACCGCGCCCGTGCCCCCGGCGCCGGATCGCCCGCCAGCAGCGCCCGCGCCAGCTCGTCCGCGGTCTCCGTGACCGCGCCCGGCGGCTCCGCGAACAGGTCGAAGTAGACGCCGCGCTCCCGCTGGTAGTCCGCCCAGTCCGGGGCGAAGATCACCACCGGCCGGTCCAGCACCGCGTAGTCGAACATCATCGACGAGTAGTCCGTCACCAGTACGTCCGCCGCGAGGTAGAGGTCCTCGACGGTCGGGTGCGACGAGACGTCCACGATCTCCGCCGCCTGCCCGTCGGCCGTCAGGTCGCCCGGCCCGCCGGTGTGGAAGTAGTGCGTGCGCACCAGCAGCGTGAAGTCCGGGCCCAGTCGGCGGGCCAGCTCGGCCACGTCGAGCAGCGGCACGTAGCCGCCCTTGCCGCCGCGGTGGGTCGGCGCGTACAGCACCGCCCGGGTGCTCGGGCGCAGCCCCAGGCGCTCGCGCATCGCGCGCACCTCGTCCGGGGCGGCGCCGGCCAGCCGGTCGTTGCGCGGGTAGCCGGTGTCCAGCATCTCGTACCGGCCGGGGAAGGCGCGGGCGAAGTGCTCGCTGGTGTGCGGGTTGGGGGAGACCAGGAAGTCCCAGCGGTCGACGGCCTCCTGGAGCAGGTCGAAGTCCATCCCCTCCGCCGCCGCCGGGCGGTCGCGCAGGTCCATGCCCATGGCCTTGAGCGGGGTGCCGTGCTGGGTCTGCACGTGCACCGAGCCCGGCCGCTTGACCATCGTGCGCGGGAAGTTGACGTTGTTGACGAAGTACTTGGCGGTCGCCATCGTCTTGAGGTACGCGGGGGTGTTGACGATCACGTACGGCACCCCGGGCGGCAGCGTGGCGGCCTGCCGGCGGTTCTCCACCACCCACACGCCCCGGATCCGCGGTGCGAGTTCCTTCGCCTTCTCGTAGATCGCCGCCGGACTGCACGCGTAACCCCGGTGCCAGTACGCGGCGTAGACCGCCAGGTGCTCGTCCAGCGGCAGCCGGCGGAAGGCGTTGTACGCCGTGAACCGGGCGCCGCTGCGCACCCCCTTCTTCACCGCGGGCGCCACCGCCCGTGCCCCGCGCTTGAGTTCGCGCGGCAGCCGGCCGGTGCGGCGCAGCTCGGCGTAGGCGATCCGGGCGCCGCGCGCGGCCAGCCGGTACTGCACGCCGCGCACCCCGCCGGGGTAGTGGTAGCCGGCCGGGCGGTGGCGGTCGAAGTGCCGGGCGATCCGCTGGAAGAACTCCTTGCGCAGGCCGGCGGGGACCAGCCCGGGGGTGTCGTAGACGTTCAGCGCCTGGCGGACGGTGCGGTCGAAGACCAGGGTGCGCAGCGACTCCGGGACGGGCCGGCCGGGGCGGTCCGGGCGGTCCAGGAAAGCGAAGATCGCGTCGTACTGGGCGAAGACGTCGGCGTGCTTGGGGGAGGCGGTGGCGGTGATCGCGCCGTCCCGGCCGCGCCGGTAGTTGTAGCAGGGGCGGTCGACGTAGCGCAGCCGCTCGGCGGCGAGCAGCGCCGGGTAGGTGACCGAGATGTCCTCGTAGTAGCCGCGGCCGAAGGAGACGCCGAGGCCGTCCAGGAACGCGCGGCGGAACACCTTGTTCCAGACCGACATCACGGTCTGGAACAGCGCCGGGTGCTCGGCCAGGGTGCAGCCCTCGACCAGCGGGGAGCCGGTCAGCACGTGGCGCCAGGGGTTGGACTCCGTCCCGCCGTCCGGGTAGACGTGGGTGAAGTCGGTGATCAGCACGTCGGCGGGGGTCTCCCGGCGGCGCTCCTGCGCCAGCTCGTCGAGGATCACGCTGACGGTCCGCTCGGGCACCCAGTCGTCGCTGTCGAGGAACCAGACGTACTCGCCGCGGGCCTGCGGCAGGGCGGCGGTGCGGGCACCGCCGAGGCCCTGGTTCTCGGTGAGGTGCAGCACCCGCAGCCGGTGGTCGCGGGCCGCGTAGGCGTCCAGGATCGCGCCGGAGCCGTCGGGGGAGAGGTCGTCGACCGCGATGACCTCGAAGCGGGATTCCAGGGCGGGGGTGTCGCCGAGGATCGAGTCGAGGCAGCGCGGCAGGTACCGCTCCACGCCGTGGACCGGGAGCACGATGCTGAGGAGGAGGGACACGCTGGCCGAGTCTACCGATCCACCGGGCGCGACCTGCGTGGACGTCCGGTACGGGGGCTCGCCCCGGGGTCCGGCGGCCTCACCGGGGGCCGGGCCCGTTGGTGGGGGTGGCGGCGGCAGGCGGCGGGGCGGCAGGGCGGCGGCAGCGGGGTGGGAGGGCCAGGGCTGGGGCCTGGGCGGGTCCGGGGGATTTGTCGACGATCCGTGGGGTGGGACCCGGGACCGCCGGTGCCGGGCCCCTCGCGGGGCGGCACCGGCAGTCAGGTGGCGGCCCGGCCGACCCTCTACGGCCGGCCGCCGGTCCGGGCACCGCGCGAGCCTGGCCACCGCAGCGTCGAGGCGGCCGGGCAGTGGCTCGCGGGAGCCGGAGTTCTTCATCACTCGAACACACGCCTGGGTGCGGTGCGGGCACCGACGTGTGCAACAGATATTGCTTGGAGGTTCGGCGGGAGTCAATCCCTCGAATGTGTTCACTTCATGAAGTCGGCCACTTCATGACATCACGCGTACGGCAGGTCGTGGACAGCGGAGCGCCACGGGTGGCGATCGGTGATCGCGGGTGGCGCCGGGGCGTCACGCTCGGTGGCGGGCAGCGTCCTGAAGATCACTTTGTCGACCTGACTGCTGTCCCCTATATGGGGGGTCCACATTGCGGGCCCCCGGGGGGTGTGCGCGGGCGCCTCGACCGCGGCTGTGTCGGACGTCACCAAAGCGCCCCGGTGCGCCGGGCGCGTGCCGCGCACACGGGCGCGGGGCCGCACCTCTTTGCCCTGCTGACGAACGGCGGGTCGTGCACCATCATTGATGCCTAGTCGTGACCGGCCAGGTGGCCCCTGGTGCATCGTCAGTTGACGCCGCACGATACGGTGGCACAACGCCAAGGACGGTTGCGCGAAGGCCGTCCGTCACGGATAGTCTTCGCCTCACGGCCCTGGCGCCTCGTAGGGGTGGGAAAACTGATGGAACACATGCAAGTGCGGACTCGGCCCCGTGTGCCGGCGATCCAGTGCGGCGTCGGCACGACCGGCCGCCGGATCGAGCGACACCTGGCCGTGCTCGGCGCGCCCGCACTCCCGGCGGTGGACACCGCCGAGGCGCTCGGGCTGATAAGGGAGCTGACGCCGCGCGGCGCCGAGGCCCCGACGACCCGTCGTCGCCACACCAGGATCTCGCTGCTGACGCCGCTGCGTCGGCTGCGTCGCAGCCTCTTCGGCGGGCGCGGCTAGGGGTCCGTCGCCGGTCGCCGCGTCGGGCGTCGGCCGGTCGTCGTACCGTCCTGGGCGGGAACAGGCCCGGTGGACCTCCGGTCCATCGGGTCTTCGGCATGTCCGGGGGGATTGCGCGTGGCGGGCACGGGTGTGCCACGGGGGCAGGGTCCCGGCGGGTCCGCGCAGGGGCGTGGGCGGATGCGTGGTGGGTCCTCGGCGTTGGGCCGTGGCGGGGTCCGGCGTGCCGCGAGGTGGTCTGAACCTTTCACCCTATGCGAGTTTGCCTCCCTGGCAAGCCGAGTCGGCGAGGCAGTACGCCCGGCCACCTGAGCTGGGCCAGGATGGCGCCATGGCGGACAACCACGACAACAACTCCACCCCGACCGGCTGGTTCCGGACCACCACCTTCGAGATCACCACCGGCAGCCGCGAGGTCGCCCTCGACATCACCGACCGCTGCGCCGCGTTCCTCGACGAGCGGGCTGCCGGGCGCGACGGCCTGCTCAACGTCTTCGTGCCGCACGCCACCGCGGGCATCGCCGTCCTGGAGACCGGCTCCGGCAGCGACGACGACTTCCTCGCCACCCTGCGCGAGCTCCTCCCGGCCGACGACCGCTGGCGCCACCGGCACGGCAGCCCGGGGCATGGCCGGGACCACGTGGTGCCCGGACTGGTGGCCCCGCACGCCACCCTGCCGGTGCTCGGCGGCCAACTGGCGCTCGGCGTCTGGCAGTCGGTGGTGCTCATCGACACCAACGGGGACAATCCGCGCCGGACCGTCCGGCTGTCCTTCCTGGGCTGACGGCGGCCCGTCCCGGCCCGTGCCCGGCCGGGGCGAGGCGAGGCCGTGCGGGGCCGTGCCGGGCCTGGGGCCTGTGGCCGGGTGAGTCGATTTCCGGTGGCTTCCCGGCTAGCGGCTGACGTGTGCGGCCACGACCGTGAGGTAGCGCTCGATCGCCAGGTGCTGGCAGAGCAGCGCGACCGGGCGGCCCAGGCGTGCGTACCAGGCGGAGAGCCGGGAGAACGCGGTGACCTCGAACCACACCTCGCCGTCGGCGTCCATCGACACCAGGAACGCCTCCTCGCCGCACTCCGGGTGCCCGGGGAGCGTGCCGTACGCGAACCCGACGCGGTCCGGCTCGTCCACCGTCCACACCACCCGGCAGGGGATCACCAGCCGCGGCCACCGGCGCCCGGGCAGACTCAGCCGCAGCAGGACCGTCGCCCCGGGCCGGGCCGGGCCGCCGGGGTGGACCGCGAAGCCGGTGCCCAACTGGGTGCCCCAGTCGAGCACGTAGCGCCCGGCCCGCTGCAGCACCTCCGCCCCGTGCCCGAGGTGCACGCGGCGCCGCAGGTGCGCGTACCCGGCCGGCAGGCGCCCGCCCCGGGTGGCTCCCACCTCGGCGTACGACGGGGCGGTGGCGTGGGCGGCGAGCAGGCGTCGGCGGAGATCGGTGGCCATGTCGGACACGGTAACCGCCGGCCGGGAACGCCCGGTCGGCGGGCCGACGGCTGCGGAGGGCGTCGGCGAAGGGGTTGCGGTGGACGGCGGACGGCGAACAGGTGACAGAGTTCAGCGAACAGATTTCAGCGAACGTTC
>NZ_JBIWNL010000005.1:318513-430291 GCF_044767225.1 Kitasatospora sp. NPDC101447 | reverse complement strand
AGATCCGGGTAATACGTCAGATACGCCGCGCTCACACCCTCCAGCGCCGCCTCCCACGTCCCCTCGTCATGCCAGTCGAACGGCACCGCACCCGACCGCGAACCCACCCGCACCCCGTACCCACGCGCAGCCAGCCGGTCCGCCACCCGCCGACCCGTCTTCCCGGTACCACCGACCACCAGCACGACACCGGCATCCGTCGAAAGATCCACCACACCAGCCATCACGATCACCCTCATTCGAAGACACGGAGGAATCACAGGAGTCCGACCAGCCGTCGGCTTCGCTTGCGCCGATCGGTTCGTCGTCATGGCACCATTCAAATCCCCCCGGGTCGGGCGAACCATAGCCACCGCACTCAGCTCCATGCGCGAGCGTCTACACCGCTCACCAGCGGCGCTCCGCCCACCCACGGCTGCTGTCCTGCCCGCGGCCACGGCCCCCGGTCACCCACCACAACACACCCCACCACTGCCGGAAAGCGCTTTCCAGCACCCCTCGACCCCTCCTCGACCGCATTCGGGAACGGCCGCGAATTCCGGGCGGAATGGCCGGCCGGCGGAATCCGCGAAAAGCGGCCGCGCACCGGCGGGGCGGGCACCGGCGGGACGGCAGGGTCACCGGCGGGACGAGCAAGGGGTCGGGCCGGACTGGGCAAGGGGACGGGCCGGACCGGGCGAGAGGGCGGGCGGCGCGACGGCGCCGCGGCCGAACGAAAAAGGCCGGGGCCGACGCCCTCAAGCGTCGACCCCGGCCCTGGTAGTAGCGGGGACAGGATTTGAACCTGCGACCTCTGGGTTATGAGCCCAGCGAGCTACCGAGCTGCTCCACCCCGCGTCGGTGAGACCACTCTATGCGACAGTCCGCCGAACACGAAATCGGTTTTCCGTGGCGCGTACGACATGGCCAGGACGGCGCGCCGACGGCGGTGCCGTTCCCGCGCTCGGCGCGGGACGCGTCCCGATCGATTCCCGGGCATCGTGTCGCCCCTCCCCGGCATCGTGTCGCCCCTCCCGGGAAAGGGGGCGGTCGGCCCATCGCACCCGAAGCAGCCTCCGGTCACCCGCACGCGCAACCCGGGCCCCGGACCGCCGGACCGCCCGTCGAGGGGCGCTACCGCGTCTCCACTTCACCTCCTCGACCGTCGACACAGCTGCACGTCAGGAGCGTGAGACAGCCGTGAGACAGCCGGCTGGGCCGGGCGGCGGCGCAGCGCGGCGACCTGACGCCCTTACAGTTCTGCCCTGACGCCGGGGAAGCGGCCTTCACAGGGTGCGCACGGCGGCACGCTCGGGAGTTCCGGTGCGGATCCGACGCCCGACCGGGCCGGATGTTTTCGATTCCGCCTGCATCCCGATCGGTTTCGCTGTTCGATGGACCTCTCCGCGAGCCGGATTCGGTGTCCGCATTCACGAGGTCGGTCGATCCCGAACCACGGCGTCCCGAGCCCGGCTCGGACCACCCGCCACTTCCACCGAGGAGAACTCCGCCGTGAGGCAACACCTTCCGCGCGCCGTCATGGGCATGCTGCTCGTGGCGCTCGTGCTCGCCGTCCTGCCCGGCGCCCGGGCCACCGCAGCGAGCTGGACCAGCCACTGCGCCGCCGGCGGCTTCTGCCTCTACGACCAGGACGGCGGCCAGGGCGCCGAACTCGCCAACGACCCCCGGGTCCCCGTCCAAGGCGTCGACCCCGCCTGGAACGACCGCGCCCGCTCGGTGGACAACCGGTCCCCCTACTGGGCCTGCCTCTACGCCGACGCCGGCTACGGCGGCACCGTCCAGGCCGTCCGCCCCGGCGGCCAGGCCACCCTCGCCGAGCTCGGCACCCACCTGGACGGCAAGGTCACCTCCTTCAAGGGCGCCAAGTCCAAGGCCGGCTGCTTCACCGGCTACGAGCGCTGCGAGACCGGGCGGCTCTGCCTGTTCGCGGAGGAGAGCGGCCGCGGCGCGATGACCTCTTTCACCGAGGACGAGGTCCGCGACTACGGCGCCGGGTGGAACGACCGGACGGTCTCGGTCTTCAACCACACCGCCAAGCACGCCTGCTTCTACCCCGAGAACGGGCTCACCGGCTCCTGGAGCGCCAACGGCTCCACCTACCGGGCCTTCGTCGTGCTCAGCGGCGACAGCACCTTCGTCCCCGCGCCGTACGCCGGGACGCTCAGCTCCGACCGTCTGGTCACCGCCGCCGGCGGCCGCCCCGCCACCGACTTCTGCTGACCCGGGAGCCCCACATGAAGCACACCCTCGTGCGGCGCGCCACCGCGCTGCGGACCGCCACCGCCCTCGGCCTGGCCGCCTCCGTCCTCGCCGTCCCGGGCAGCGGCCTGGCCGGCGCGGCGGACACCGGCATCGTCGTCGGCGGCATCACCCTCGCCCAGGCCTCCGCCACCACGCCGTTCCCCGGGATCACCCGCACCGTCTACCAGGACGCCGACCGGACGTGGACGGTCAACGTCATGGACATCGACCCGAGCCGGGCGCCGATCACCTTCGACGGCTCGATCGGCCAGGGCATGTACACCACGCAGACCGTCCAGGAGATGCTGGAGCAGACCACCGGGGTGAGCAGCCGGCGCCCCTACCTCGGGGTCAACGGCGGCTACTTCGACGACGGCGTGGTCCTGGACCCGGCGAACCGGATCTTCCTCGGCGACCTCGGCGGCACCTCGCTGAAGAACGGGCGGCTGCTCAGCGAGGCCGGCGGAGGCCGCTACGTCTACGACACCGTCACCGGCAAGGCCGTCGGGCTGCGCCCGGCCAACTCCGTGCTGATGCTGCAGAACGGCCGCCCGTACATCACCGAGCTCGCCACCGGGCTCAGCGTGCAGCTCTCCGACGACGGCGCCGTCAGCCGCAAGGTCGACGGCGTCAACCGGCTCCCCGGCCGGGCCGGTCACTGCCTGCGCAACACCGACCCCGCCAACACGGACGTGACGGTCGTCGGCGGTGTCTGCTTCGATCCGTCGGAGATCGTCGAGTTCACCCCCGAGTTCGGGGCGAGGACGCCGGCTCCCGACGTACTCAAGCAGACCGACACGACCACCGACGACGACCCGGGCGTCGAGGTGCTGTTCAACGCGGCGGGCGTGGCCACCGGCTGCTTCCGCCCCGGCGCCGCGCCCGGCGGCATCGTCTCCGACGCCCCGCGCGGCGGCCACGACGTGCCGCCCGGCGGGCGGGCCCTGGAGGGCACCGGCGACGGCGCGACCTGGCTCTGGGACAACGCCTGCGCCGGCAAGCCGGTCACCCTGCACACGGTGATCACCGACACCCGCTTCGGCGACACCCTCGCCGACACCTGGTTCGGCCGCGCCCCGGCCGGCGCCGTGGAGCAGCCGATCGACCCGGCGCTGTACGCGACCCCCGCCGGCGACGTCCTGATCCGCGACGCCTCGGTCGTCTACCAGCCGGCCGACGACACCGCCCGGGCCTGGCGCACCGCCGGCGGGGCGGACGGCTTCGGCCACCTCTTCTTCGTCACCGTCGAGGGGCAGAAGGGCGGCCCGGCGCCCCTCGCGTCCGGAGCCACCCGCAGCGAGTTCGCCCAGCTGCTCAAGGCGCTCAACCTGGTCGACGCGGTCAACCTGGACGGCGGCGGCTCGACCACCCTCAACCTGCGCGACCAGAACGGCAACGAGCCGCCCGTGACCACCACCACCGACTCCTCCCCCCGCCACGTCGCCGATACCGTCTACGCCGCCGTCGGCGGCTACGGCCTGGCCAGGTAGGCCCGCCCGGTCACCCGCACCGGCACACTGCGGCCCCCGTCCCCGGTCGAACCGGGGGCGGGGGCCGTTCGGCTGCCGCGCCGCTCCTCCGCCGTGCTACACCCCCGCCCAGCGGCGCAGCGCGGCGGTCGCCGCCGCGGCGTCGGCGGCGGGCAGCTGGGCGATCCGCACCGAGTGCGTGCCGCCCGGCACCTCGAAGAGGTAGGAGTCCCGCGAGCCGTCGCCGAGGCGGAACGGTTCGGCGACGGACGGGTCGGCGGCGCCGTTGACGAACATCAGGTGCTCGCCGCGGGTGCGGACCCAGCGGTCGACGTCGCGCATCGCCTGCGGCCGGTAGCGCATCGGGAGGTCCTGCGGGACAAAGGTGCGCGGCTCGGTGGCGCCGGGGTAGCGCAGCAGGCCGGCCAGGTGGGCCGTCTCGACCGGGAAGTAGCCGAGCTGGGTGCCCAGCTGGTAGAAGTACGGGACGAACTTCCCGGCCACCGCGTCGGCGTAGACGGGCAGTTGGGCGACGTCGGAGAGCCAGCCGTACAGGGCGTCGTCGGAGGCGTCCGCGGGCGGCACCGCCGGGCAGGCGGCCTGGCCGCGGCCCTGCCAGAACATGAACGGCGCGCGCAGGACGGCGATCTCGAAGGCCTTGTCGGCGCTCCCGACGAGCCGGAAGCCGTCGCCCCGGGAGTCCGCCCAGGCCTGGTACCGGGCGACGAGGGCGGTGCGGCGCTCCAGCAGGGCACGCTGCGCGGCCTGCAGGGCGGTGCGGCACTCGGGGGTGCCGACGGTGCGCAGGAAGTCCAGGTAGGCGGAGTCCTCGCGGTCGTCGACGTTGTTCGGCGCCGAGTAGGCGACCGAGCCGGCGACGTCCTGCGGGTAGAAGCGGCGGTGGTAGACGGTGGTCATGCCGCCCTTGCTGCCGCCGGTGGAGATCCACGGTGCCCGGTAGACGGCGCGCAGCGCCTCGATCACGTGGTGGTGGTCGGCGGCGGCCTGCCGGATGTCGAGGTCGTCCCAGTCGGCGGGGTCGGGCCGGGAGGTGCCGAAGAAGCGCTGCTCGGTGCTCACCTGGTTGCCGTCCAGCAGCTCGGCCGGCTCCGAGCGGTACTGGGCGGTGGAGACGTCGTAGCCGCTGGTGTAGAGCACCGTGGGGCGGTCGGTGCCGCGGTGCAGCAGGGTGAGCCGCTGGTCGAAGCCGCCCCGCTCGGGGTGGGCGTGGTCGGCGGGCTGGTGCAGCGTCAGGACGAAGAAGCGGAAGCCGGGTGCGGCGGGCTTCTCCTCCACGATCCTCAGGCCGGGCACGGCCTCGATGGCCGTCCGGATGTCGGCCGGTCCGGCCCCGGCCGCCGCGGCGGGCACCGCAGCCGTTCCGGCCAGCATCGCCACCGCCGCGGCCTGAGCCACCATCCGTCCGATTCGCCTGCGCATCATGGGTCTTCCCCCCGGTCGTCGTTGATCACCAGTCAACCGGGGCCGCGGCCTGCGCGGATCCCGCCCCCGAGGGTCGGCTTCTCCCTCCCGGGAGGGAGGCGGCGACCTCCGTCCCCCGTTCCGTCCTGTCCGCCCGTGGAAAACCGGTGGCCGCGGACCGGGCGACGGTGTTAACAATGTGACATGCTACAGGGCACTCACATCACCCTCCGGGCCCGGCACGAGGCCGACGTCCCGGTGCTCCAGACCGAGCTCCACGACGACGTGGCGACCCGTTCGCGGGCCGACTCCCGCCCCTGGCGGCCCCTCCCGCCGGGATCGGCGCAGTCGCCGTACGCCGTCACCGGGCCGTCCGACGAGGCGGCGTGCTTCTCCGTGGTCGACACGGCCTCCGGGGAGCTGGCCGGGGAGGCCCTCCTGTGGGGCATCGACGCCCACAACCGCAGCGCCCACCTGGGCCTCGCCCTGCGCCCGGGCCACCGCGGCCGCGGGTTCGCGACGGACGTCGTCCGGGTGCTGTGCCGGTACGGGTTCGTGGTGCTCGGCCTGCACCGGCTGCAGTTGGAGACGCTCGCGGACAACACGCCGATGATCAGGGCCGCGACCGGGGCCGGTTTCACCGCGGAGGGGCGGCTGCGCGGCGCGGCGTGGGCGTGCGGGGAGTTCGTGGACCAGGTGGTGCTCGGGCTGCTGGCCGAGGAGTGGCGGGCGTGAACCGGCCGATGCGGCCGCCCGCGGCAGACTGACCGCCCGTCCGCCGGGGGCCGGTGCCGGCCCGGGGCGCGTACGCCTCGGGCCGGCAGCGGCGGGGATCCCGCGGACGGGCGGCGGCGCTCAGGCGAGGGGGCGGCAGAGCAGCGCGTCCGGCACGCCGTAGTGGAGCCACTTCCAGGTGTAGGCGACGCCGGCGACGTACTCGTTGTCCGCGCACTGGCCCTTGTAGTGGCCCGGTGCCCAGTCGCTCGCGACCGAGCCGCCGGTGGCGGGGCGGTTGTCGCCGTGGTCGAACCAGACGTCGCGGCCGGTGGTGGGCAGCGGGCCGGCCGCGGGTGCGCACAGCAGGGCGGACATGGCGTCGCTGTGCACGCTGTAGCCGACGGCGAAGGTGCGGTCGGGGCACTGGAGCTTGTTGTAGCCGGACGCCCAGTCGCCGCCGGTGACGTACCGTTCGTCGGTGACGGTGACCCAGTCGCCGGTGCCCGTCGCGGGCTCGCCGGCGTCGGTGCACAGGCCCCGGCTGTCGCTGCGGCCGAGGGCGACCAGGCGTTGGCCGTCCGGGCAGTTGCCCTTGCGGTTGCCACTGCTCCAGTCCACCCCGGCCATCCGGCGGGAGACGTTCTGGTCGCCGTGGTCGAGGTCGAGCACGTTCCAGTGGTTCACCGGCGCCACCGGGCCGGTCAGTGCCGGGGCGCCGACCAGCTTGGTCCAGTCGGCGGCCCGCCAGTCGCCGGGGTCGGTCAGGCCGGTCCGCTTGCCCGCCGGGTCGTAGGAGAGCAGCGCCCAGGTGTCCAGCGGGCGGCCGGCGGTGTCGGCCCAGCCGACGAGCGGCCAGATGGCGAAGTCGGCGTCACGGGCGGCCAGGAGGTCGGTGAAGGTGTGCAGCCAGGCCTGTTCCTTGGCGTCGGTGGAGCCGCGTCCGCCCGCGCCGAACTCGCTGATCCACACCGGTGCGGTGAAGTGCTGCCCGGCCTGGGTGACGAACAGCGCCTCGTCGTCGACGACCTGGGCCAGCTGCTCGGGGGTGAAGTCCTCGTAGCGGGGGTCGCCGGTGGCTCCCGGGCCGCTGCCCGCGCCGGTGTTGGCCGGGCCGGTGTAGGCGTAGAAGTGCGCGGAGTACACCAACTTGCCCGAGTCGATCAGGGTGTTGGAGAGGTTGCGCACCGGGGTGAGCATCGGACGCCCGTGGCTGAAGATCGCGGCGGGGATGCCGTACCAGTTGATGCCCTCCATGATGACGAGCATGTCCGGGTCGGCCTGCAGGATCCGGTTGCCGGCCTCCTCGAAGGCGGCGTACTCGTCGTGGGCGTCGCCCATGCCCCAGTTGGGGTCGTCCCAGGTGTCGCGGCGGACCTCGTTGCGCAGGTCGGCGCCCACCACCCGCTTGTTCGCCCGGTAGCGGTTCACCAGGAACACCCAGTCGTCCTCCCACGCCTGGGTCGACTGCCCGCTGTTCCAGCGCTCGTTGCCGTCCAGGCCGCAGCAGAAGCGGTAGCCGGTGGTGTGGTTGTTGAGGACGACCGCGAAGCCGTCGGCGGTGAGCGCGGCGACCACGGCGTCGTACACCTGCAGCGGGGTGCGGCCGCGCAGCTGGGGGTTGGCGGCGACGGCGGAGTCCGGTACGGCGGCGGTGTCGTGGATCATCGCGTTCGCGAACGGCAGCCGGATGCTGTTGAGGCCGAGGCCGTGGAAGTCGGCCATGAGGCGTTCCAGCGGCACCCGGTCCAGGCCCAGCGGGATGTTGTGCGAGACCTGCCCGGCCTGGTTGTTCGCGGGGTCGTCGGTGCTCCCGCTGCCCTCCCAGGTGCCCTGGGCTCCGGCCCAGTTGGCGGACTTCAGCTTGAAGCGGGCGCCGTTCGCGTCGACGATGTAGCGCCCGCGGGTGCTGAGCGGTCCGGTCCAGGACGCGGCCAGTTCGGGGCCGGTCTGCACACCTGCCTGGGCGGCCTGCGCACCTGCCTGGGCGGTCTGCGCGCCGGCCTGGGCGGCGGCTCCTCCTCGGGGCGCGGCGGCGGCGGCGCCCGCCGGCACGGCGGCGAGCAGGGGCAGGCACGCGGCCGCGGCGAGCAGGCGCGTTCCGAGTCTCTTCATGGTCATCCCGGGTGAGGTGAGGGTGGCGCGGAATTGACGGGGACCGACCATACGCCGCGGATGTGACTGCCGGGTAGCCCGCGGTCGAACGGGCCACCCGGCTTCGGCGTCGTTACCGCAGGACGCCGTGCACGGCCTCCGGGTCGGTCGGCGCCAGGCCGGTGACCGGGGCGGTCGCGGGCGCGGCCTTGGCGGCGGCCGGGGGCGGCGTCACGTACACCGGGTCCGGATCGGCCTCGGGCGCACAGGTCTTGGCGATCCGTCCCTTGCCCTGGGGCAGGCTGCCGTCGCGCAGGTAGGCGGTGAAGGTGTCGTCCAGGCAGGCGTTGCCGTGGAAGAGGATCTCGTGGAAGCTGCCGCCGTTCTGGACGACCAGCTTGGAGCCGGGCAGCGCGTCGTGCATGGCGAGCCCGCCCTCGTACGGCGTGGCGGCGTCCTCGGTGGCCTGGAAGAGCAGGACGGGGGGCAGGCCCTTGCCGGTGATCTTCAGCCGGCCCGCCGGGTTGCCCTGGTACGGCCAGAACATGCACGCGGCGTTGTACCACATGTTGTTGTAGGTGTAGAAGGGCGCGACGGCGTTCACCTTCGCCTGGTCCTTCTTCCAGACCTCCCAGTCGCGCGGCCAGGCGTTCTCGGTGCACTGCGCCGCGTTGTACGCCGGGAAGGTGCCGTCGTCGGCGCCCGGGGCGGCGTACCGGTTGTACGCGATGGCCAGCGGACGGGTGTCGTGCTGGGTGAGGTAGGCGGAGAGCACGGTCGCCATCCGGGGCCAGCGCAGGAAGTTGTAGCCGCCGCCGTAGAAGGTGTCCTCGAACTCGGCGGGGCCGATCCGGCCGGGCGCGGGGGCGGCCTCCACCGGGTCCTTGCGCAGGGCGTCCTCGACCTGGCCGTACGCCCGCTCGACGGCGGCGGCGTCGGTGCCCAGGTGGTAGACGGAGTCGGCCTTGGCGGTCCAGGCCGCGAAGGCCTCGAAGCGGCGCTGGTGTTCCTTGTCCTGCAGGATGTTGTGGTCGTACCAGCTGATGGTCGGTCCGACGATGCTGTCCAGCACCATCCGGCGCACGTGCGAGGGGAACAGCTGGCCGTAGGTGGAACCCAGCGAGGTTCCCCAGGAGCCGCCGTAGAAGTTGATCTTCGGGACGCCGAGCGCCCGGCGGATGCTGTCCATGTCGCGGGCGTTGTCGACGGTGGTCATGTGCGGCAGCAGCCAGGACCAGTCCGCCGCGCAGTCGGCGGCGTAGCCGGCCGCCTTCTTCAGCCACGCCTTCGACGTGCCCTGGCTCACCTGGTAGTCGGGGCGCTCGGCGTCGAAGTAGTGGGCGTCGCAGACCACATGGGGGTCGCTGCCGTTGGTGCCGCGCGGGTCGAAGCCGATCCAGTCGTAGGTCGAGGCGACGTCCGCCGGGAGCTTGGAGGCGATGGACACCGGCATCCAGAGCCCGGAGTCACCGGGGCCGCCGGGGTTGAGCAGGATCGGCCCCTGCTGCTTCTCCCGGGGCGCGGTGGCCGGGAGGCGGTTCAGCTTGACGGCGATCTTCCGCCCGTGCGGGTCGGCGTAGTCCACCGGCACGTCGAGCATCGCGCACTGCAGCGCGGGGGTGGTGGCGTCGTTGCAGGAGCTCCAGACCAGCGCACCCTGGCCGGTGTCGGCCAGGTCGGTGGCGTCGGGTCCGGCGGCGGAGGCGGAGGTTCCGCCGAGGGCGGCGACGGCCGTGAGGGCCGCGAGCAGGGCGAGGGGTTTTCTCATGGGGAGCATGATGTGACATGTGCAATGGCACATCCAGAGGAGCGACCGGAATTTGCCAAGCTTTGACCATGCACGACTGACTGATCATCAGACTTCCACTGCCGCACGGAGGTTGTCGTGCGGACACACACCACCCCTGGCTAGCATCTGAAATGCATGTCGTTCGAGCGCTCATCGCCTGGGAGGGGCGGCGCCGGACGGACCCGACAGGAGAGTTCATGCGCGTGTCCCACCCGCACGTCCACCCCGTCAGCGACCGCCCCACGGCCGCCGACGTCGCCCTGCCACCGGCCCTGCCCTACCCCGACGGGTGGTCCGCACTCGCCTTCTCCGCCGAACTCCGGCCGGGCACCGTGCTCACCCGCCGACTCGCCGGCGAGGACGTCGTGCTGTACCGGCTGCGCAACGGCCGCCTGCGCGCGATCCGCCCGTACTGCCCGCACCTGGGCGCCCACCTCGGCCTCGCGGCGGTCGAGGGCGACGACCTGGTCTGCCCCTTCCACCGGTTCGCCTTCGACCCCGACGGCCGCTGCGTGCGGACCGGCTACGGCACCCCGCCGCCGAAGGCCGCCCTGGCGCACCTGCCCGTGCGGGAGGTGAACGAGGCCGTCTTCGTCTGGCGCCACCACGACGGCCGGGAACCGGACTGGGAGATCCCGTCCTGGCACCGGCTCGGCGACGGCCGGCAGCCGCTGCGGTACGCCTCCTTCGAGATGCCCGGCCACGCCCAGGACGTCATGGAGAACTCCTTCGACCTGGGCCACTTCGTCACCCTGCACGGCTGGCCGCAGGGCGAGCTGGCGGCACCGGTGGAGTTCGACGGCCCCCGCTTCCACGTCTCGATGCGGGTACGGGAGACCTTCCCGCTGCTCGGCATGCGGCAGGTCGACGTGGAGGTGGACGGGTACGGGCTGACCGCGCTGCACACCGATGTGCGCACGCCCTCGCTCGGCCTGGAGATCTGCTCGCTGGTGATGGCCACCCAGGTCTCCCCCGGCCGGATGCAGCTGCGGCAGGCCGGACGCTTCGTCATGCGGGAGCCGGCCGGGCTGCCGCCGGCCGTCGCCCGGACGGTCAGCCGCGCGGTGACCGCGGTGCTGGCGGGGCCGATGTTCAGGCGCAACCTGGAGTTCACCTCGGCCGACTTCCCGATCTGGTCCACCAAGCGGTACCAGTCGCCGCCCCGGCTCGCCGCCGGGGACGGGCCGATCGGCGCGATGCGGCACTGGGCCCGGCAGTTCTACCCGCCGGACCGGCAGGCGCACCTCCCGGCGCCGGCCGCCACGCCCGCGAACGGCACGCCCCACGGCACGCCCCACGGCGCACCGGACGGCGCACCGAACAGCGCCCGGAGCGGCGCCACCCGCGGCTGAACGCACCCGTTCCCGCCCCGCGGCGGGGGGGCGGCCCCCCCCGGCCCGGCCCCCCCCCCCCCCCCGGGGGGGCGCCCCCCGGGGCCCCCCCCCCCGGGCCCCCCCCCCGCCGCCCCGTCGTGCCCGGAGAGCCCCACCAGAGCGCCCGGAACCGCGCTCGACGGGCACTTGAGGAATCCGACCCCCGCCTCCCGGCGCAACTAAGGTGCGACGCAACCCCCCACCATCCCCTGCTTTCGAACACCAGCACGACACATCGCCCGACCCACCGCCCCACGCACGGCCGACCGATCCGCTCCCGAGCACACGTCACGCGCCCGACAACCGTCCCGCGCACGAAAGGGGAACCGCCATGCAGCTCAGAGTCCTCGGCCCCCTCACCGCCGACCTCAACGGCATATCCGTCGTCCCCTCCGCCGCCAAGCAGCGCCAGATCCTCGCGCTGCTCGCGCTCTACCCGAACCGGATCCTGCCCACGGCCACCCTCATCGAGGAGATCTGGGGCGACGACCCGCCCAGACAGGCGCTCACCACCATGCAGACGTACATCCTGCAGCTGCGCCGCCGCATCACCCAGGCCCTCGGCCCGACCCCGGACACCACCGCCAAGGACATCCTCACCACCCGCCACGGCGGCTACCAGCTCACCGCGCACCCGGACAGCCTGGACGTCCACACCTACAACCTGCTGATCACCCAGGGCCAGCACGCCTTCAACCACGGCCACGACCACCAGGCCGCCACCAACTTCCGCCAGGCCCTCGCGCTCTGGCACGGCCCCGCCCTGGTCGACGTACGGCCCGGCCCCATCCTCACCATCGAGATCATGCGCCTGGAGGAGAGCCGGCTGATCACCCTGGAACGGCGGATCGACACCGACCTGCGGCTCGGCCGGCACAACGAACTGATCCCCGAACTCACCCACCTGACCCACCAGCACCCGCACCACGAGGGCCTGCACGCCCAGGCCATGGTCGCGCTCTACCGGGCCGGCCGGCAGACCAACGCCCTCACCACCTACCACCACCTGCGGCACCGGCTGACCACCGAACTCGGCATCCAGCCCTCCCCGCACCTGCAGCACCTGCAGCACGCCATCCTCACCCTCGACCCGACCCTCAACACGCCCACCACCGCCCACCCGACCACCTACAACCTGTACTCGGCCTGAGCCCCGTCCGTACGGCCGTCCCCGCAGACCTCTCCCAGCCCTCACCCACAGGACGCGTCATGACCACCGCACCCGAGCAACCCCTCGCCCTGATCACCGGCGGTACCCGCGGCATCGGCCTGGCCATCGCCCGCGAACTCGGCAGCCGCGGCCACCGTGTCTTCATCTGCGCCCGCACCGCCCCGGACATCGACCAGGCGCTGGTCACCCTGCGCGGCGAGGGCCACCAGGCCGACGGCCGCACCTGCGACGTCCGCGACCCCGCCCAGGTCGCCGAGCTGATCCGGCACGCGGTCGCCGAGCACGGTCCGATCACCGTGCTGGTCAACAACGCCGGACGCACCGGCGGCGGACCGACCGCGACCACCACCGACGACCTGTGGTACGACGTCATCGACACCAACCTGAACGCCGTCTTCCTGGTCACCCGGGAAACCCTCCGGCAGGGCCACATCACCAGCACCGCGAACCCGCGCATCATCAACATCGCCTCCACGGCCGGGAAGCAGGCCGTCACCCTGGGCGCGCCGTACACCGCGAGCAAGCACGCCGTGATCGGCTTCACCCGGGCGCTGGCCAAGGAGCTGGCACCCACCGGCACCACCGTCAACGCCATCTGCCCCGGCTACGTCCAGACCCCGCACACCACCCGGATCCACCACGAGTACGCGACCGCCTACAACACCACGCCCGAGACCATCCACCAGCACTTCCAGACGCACATCCCGCTCGGCCGCTACACCACCCCCGAGGAGGTCGCCTCGCTGGCCGGCTACCTCACCACCCCGACCGCCGCCAGCATCACCGCCCAGGCACTCAACGTCTGCGGCGGACTCGCCACCCAGTAACCCCGGCGCGATCCTGGCCGGCCCACGGGAAGGACTCGGGCTCCGGTGCCCGCTGATCAGTGATGACGAACCGTCAGTTCTCCAGCGCACCCGTCACCTTGCTGGTGTCCGGCGCCCCCGCGCCCGAGCCCTGCCTGCCCGCCGCCCGCCCGCCGAGACGCCTCGACGCGGGGGCGGTCAGCGCCGCACTGGCCCGGACCGCGGCCCGGCCCCGGAAGGCCGCCGCCCGGCCCGCGCGGGCCAAGGAGTTCCTGCTGGTCGAGCTGTACCGGGCGTACCGGCCGGACGTGCTGCGCGCCGCACTGCGGGCCGTCCGGCCGGACGCCGGCGAGGAACTGCTGTGGCAGCGCACGGCCGACGGCCCGGAAGGCCTCGACCGGGTGCTCGCCGAGCTCGGGCACAGCCTGGCCACCGGGCCCCGGCTGCGGGCGGTGCTCGTCGAGGACCGGGACGGCGCCCGCGAGCCGAGGCTCTTCGTCGGCCTCGCGCCCGGCCCGCCCGGGCGCGCCCTCGCCCTGCTGCAGGAGCTGCGCGAGGCCCTGGCGCACCCGCCGGAGCCCGTCACCGTACCCACCAGCGCGCTGCAGCGGGAGCTGCTGCGCCAGGTCCTCGGGCAGCCGGACCACGACGGACGGCACGTCGAGCAGCTGTCCTGGCACTGGCACGGCCCGCTGGACACCGAGCGCTTCACCGCCGCCTGGCAGTCCGTCATCGACCACGAGACGGTGCTGCGCGCGGCCTTCGACTGGGACGAGGGCGGCGACACCGAGCCCTGGATGGTGCTGCACGAACGCGCCGTCCCCGAGGTCACCCGGCACCCGCACGGCACCGCCGACTGGGAGGAACTGCTCGCCGCCGACCGCCGCCGCGGCTTCGACCTGCGCCGCCCCGCCCTGCTGCGCGCCACCCTGCTCGACGCCCCGCCGGACGCCGACGAGGGGCCCGCCACCCGGGTGCTGCTCAGCTACCACCACGCGATGCTGGACGGCTGGAGCGTGCGCCTGCTGCTGCAGTCCTTCTACCGCGCCTACCTGACCGGCGGCGTCCTGCCCGGCGGCGAACGCCGCCCCGACGTCCGCGACCACGCCCGCTGGCTGCAGGCCCAGGGCACCGACGCGGCCCAGCAGTTCTGGTCCACCCGCCCCGGCGCCACGGCCGTCCTGCCGCTCGCCCCCGACCCGCGCCGGCACGGCAGCGGCCGGGCCCGGCGCCGGCTCACCCCGTACGAGGCGGTCCGGCTGCGCGGCTGGGCGGCGGCCTGGGGCGCCGGCGAGAGCAGCGCGCTGCAGGCCGCCTGGGCGCTGCTGCTGTACCGCGCCGCGCAGTCCGACCGGCCCCGCCGACCGGCCCGCTCGGTGCGGGTCGGCTTCGCGGTGACCGTCTCCGGCCGGGGCATCCCGCTGGACGGCATCGACCGGCTCCCCGGCGCACTGCGCAACCCGCTGCCGATCTCCGTCCGGCTGCACCCGGGCACCACCGTGCCGCAGCTGCTCACCGCCCTGCGCGACGGGGTGCTCGACCTCGCCGCGTACGAGTGGGTCTCCCCCGGCCAGGCGCACCGCTGGACGGCCGGCCCGCGCGGACGGCGGCCCAACAGCCTGGTCGTCCTGGAGCACCAGCCGACCGCCGCGCACCACCTGCGGCTGGAGACCGACCTGGCCGCGCACGGCATCCACGTGGAGAGCCCGGTGCCGGCCGGCACCTTCACCTCGTACCCGATCACCCTCGCCGCCCACTACGACACCACCGGCGGGCTCGTCCTCACCGCGACCCACGACCGCACCCTGCTCGCCGACCAGGACGCCGTCGAACTCCTCAGCCAGAGCGCCCACCTGCTGCGCGCCTTCCCGGACCTGCCGAGCGGGCTGAGCACCACCGAGGTGCTGCGCACCACGCTCGCCGGACAGCCCGCGCCCCGGCTCTCCGGCGAGGCCGGCGAGGCCGGCGAGGCCGGCGGCGGCGCCGATCCGGACGCCGCCGACGCGCCCGCGCCCGACGGCCCCGCGGTGCGGCTGGACGTCCTGCACCGGGCCGGCCTCCCGGACGCGGGCTGGGTCCTGCTGCTGCCCCCGCCCGGCGCCCCGCAGATCCGGCTGGCCGGCGCCGCCCGCGGCTGGCCCGGCCCGCAGGGCCTCGGCGTGCTGCGCCCGGTCGGGGAGGACCCGCCGCCCGCCGCCTACCGCCCGGTGCTCGGCCCGCTGCTGGAGTCCCGCGCCCCGGTCGTCCTGGTCGCCCCGCCGGGGCTCGGCGTCACCGCCTACGAGATCGCCCGGCTGGGCGCCCCACCGCACCCGCCGGTGGTGGTGCTGGTCGACGAGGAGGCCGATCTGGCGGCGGTGGCGGCGCTGCTGGGCGACCGGGCCTAGGCCGACGGGCGCGGGCCGTCGTGAGCGGGACATCGTGCGCGGGCCGACGCGCCCGGTGCGGGCCTCCGGCGGCCGGCCGCGGCGCTACGGTGGGCCGCATGGCCCGTTTCGTCCTGACCCGCCGCACGCCGCTGCCCCCGGCGGTCTGCTGGGAGCGGCTGACCGCCTGGCCCCGGCACGGGGAGCGGGTGCCGTTCACCCGGGTCGGCGTCGCCCGGGGCACCGGCCGGGAGGTGGGTGACGTCGTCCTGGCCAGGACGGCCGTCGGGCCGCTGCGGTTCGACGACCCGATGGAGATCGTCGAGCTGGTCCCGCCCGGGCCCGGACGTGACGGGCTGTGCCGGCTGGCCAAGCGCGGCCGCCCGGTGCGCGGCGGGGTGGTGCTGCGGGTCCGGGCGGTGGGCGGCGGCAGCGTGGCGGTGTGGGCGGAGGAACTGCGGATCTCCGGTGTGCCGCGGTTCGCCGATCCGGTCGTCGCCGCCACCGGACGCCTGGTCTTCGGCCGGGTGCTGGACCGACTGCTGCGGTAGTCCGGTGGTCCCCGGCCGCCCCCTACTGCCCCTTACCGCCCCGTTCCCGCCTCAGTTCCCGGGCCGGTCCGGGTGCCACTCCGCCAGCAGGATGGTGGCGTCGTCGCGCAGTTCGTGGTCCTGGTGCGTGACCAGGGCGTGGATCAGACGACGCAGGGCCTCCGGGGCCGGGTCCCCGCCGGTCATGTGCTGAACGAGGGAGTCGGTCAGCCGGAGCTCGCCGAACAGCTCGCCGGAGGTCGAGCGGGCCTCGGTGACCCCGTCGGTGTACACCAGCAGCCGGTCGCCGGGCTGCAGCCGCTCGTGGTGGACGGGCTGCGGCCCGTGCCGGTGGAAGCCGAGGCCGAGCGGCAGCTCGGGCCGCCGACTCAGGGCGTCCGTCAGGACGTGGCCGTCCCGGATCAGCAGCGGCGGCGGGTGCCCGCAGTTGACCCAGGACAGCTCGCCGGTGAACGTGTCGAGGTCGGCGACGACCGCGGTCAGCAGCCGGTCCGGGATCCACCGGGCCAGCGCGTCGTCGATGGCCCGGACGATGTCGGCCAGGCCGCCGCCGGACCTCCGGGTGGAGCGGCAGGCCGCCAGGGCGACCGAGCTGGCACCGCCGGAGGCGAGGTCGTGCCCCATCGCGTCGAACACGGAGACGTGCAGGCGACCACCCGCCACCGAGTGGTCGAAGGCGTCGCCGCCCACGTCGTAGGCCGGTTCCAGGACGGCGCTGGACGTGACGTGCCGGGTGCCGATGGTCCGCGGCGGCAGGAAGGCCCACAGCAGCTCGGCCTGCAGACTCATCGGCTGCCGCCGTCCGACGCCGACGACGACGTCGCTGTACGCGCTCTTCGACACCACCAGCAGGGCGACCAGCGCCGCCAGCGCCTCGTAGCGCCCGGTCGAGTCCCCGCCCCGTGCCCCGTCCTCGATCCGCAGCACGCCGATCCGTTCGACCCCGTCGACCAGCGGGAACCAGCCGACGCCGGGCGACGCGGAGGACAGCTGGGTCTGCTGCAACCGGTAGGCGCGGCCACCGAGCGTCCCCTCGACGTCGACCGGGTCGAAGGGGTCACCGTCCTCGGGGCCGGGCAGCGGGACGAGGTGGCGCTGCTGGACGTCGGCCAGGAACACCCACGCCCCGTCCGCGCCCAGCTCGCGGGCCGCCGCCCGCACCAGGTCGGGCAGGTCCGCCGGCCCGCTCGCCCGGGTCCGGGCCAGCAGCCGTGCCAGCACGCCGCCCAGCCCGGCGTCGTCGCCGCTCACCACGTCACACCTCCCGTCGGCCCTGCGCCTACCCAGGAACAGCCGGGTGCTGCACGCCCGCACCGGGTCGTCGTCGGGCGGGCCCACGGCGCGGCGACGGCGGCGGCCGGACGTCCGCGCGACCCGTCCCACGCGTGACCGGCCCGGAGTGCGGAGCGGTCCGCCCCGGCGCACCGTCGGAGACATGGCTTCGATCATCGTGCTGTTCGAGCTGGAGTCCGAGCAGGTCCTCGGCGCCGAGGGCGTCGGACCGGGAGTACTGGCCGTCCACGCCGCCGGTGCCGACCCCGACGTCCCCGAGGACCCCCAGCCCACCACGCTGTGTCAACGCGACACCCGCTCCATGGAGCACAGCCACTACGCCCCCGCGCGCCCCGGTGACCCCTGGTACCCGCCCGAACTGGCCGACCGCCGCTGCCGCGAGTGCGAGCGCGCCCTGGCAGCCTCCTGAGCCCCCTCGCGCGCACCGGTCGGAACAGGCGTCGCCGCCGGGTGTCGGACCGCCCGACCGGGGCAGACGCCGCCGTGTGAACCCCATCGAACGGACCCTGCGGGGCATGGACGGCTTCCAGCAGCGCCACCGGCCCACCGGCGTGGTGGTCGGCGTGGTGCGCAAGTACGGGGACGACCGCGGCGGGCTGCTGTCCGCCCTGATCACCTACTACGGCTTCGTCGCCCTGATCCCGCTGCTCCTCCTGCTCAGCACCGTCCTCGGCTTCGTCCTGCACGGCCACCCCGGCGCCCAGCGCTCGGTGGTGGACTCCGCGCTCGCCGACTTCCCGATCATCGGCGACCAGCTGCGCCAGAACGTGCACTCCCTGCAGGGCAGCGGCCTGGCCCTGCTCATCGGGGCGCTCGGCATGCTGTACGGGGCGCTCGGCATCGCCCAGGTCCTCCAGCACGCCATGGCCGAGGTCTGGAACGTCCCCGGCGTCCAGCGCCCCGGCTACTGGCCGCGACTGGCCCGCAGCCTGCTGCTGTTCGCGGTCCTCGGCGCCGGACTGGTCCTGGGCACCGCCGCCGCCTCACTGGTCGGCACCACCCTGGGCGGCACCCCGGCCCGGATCGGCGGCCTGGTCGTCTCGGCGCTGCTGAACACCGCGCTGTGCCTGGCCTGCTTCCGGGTGCTCACCCCCCGCGAGATCCCCACCCGCGCCCTGTGGCCCGGCTGCGCGATCGCCGGTCCGCTGTTCACCGTGCTGCAGGCGTTCGGCGCCCTGCTGGTCGCCCACGAGCTGCGCCACGCGAGCCAGGTCTACGGCTTCTTCGCGACCGTGATCGGCCTGCTCTTCTGGATCTACCTGGCCGCGCAGATCACCGTGTACGCGGCCGAGACCAATGTGGTGCTCGCCCGCCGGCTGTGGCCGCGCAGCCTGCTGCAGCCACCGCTCACGGACGCCGACCAGAAGGTGCTGTCCTCCGTCGCCCGACAGGAGGAACGCCGCCCCGAGCAGCGCGTGGACGTCTCCTTCGAGGACGCGGACGAGGCCGGGGAGGACGATGGCCCCGGGGACGGGGGTGGGTCCGGGCGCAGCGACGACCGGCGCCACGGCCCCGCGAAGCCCGACGGACGGTGAAGCCCGACAGCCCGACGGGCGGTGAGCAGCGCCGAGCCGGGCGCCGCTCCCGCCCGCTCCCGCCCGGTGTCCGGCCGGAGGTGCCCGGTCGGCCCGGAGGGCTCGTCCGTCAGTGCGGCCCGCCCGGCGTCAGGAGTTCGCGCACCCGCTCGGTGAGCGAGCGTTCGGGGGGCGGCAGGTGGTCCGCGGGGCGTTCGGACGGCCGCTGGTAGCGGGGCCGACCAGTCGAGGAGGCCTTGGTCTCGCGGGCCAGGGCCGCCAGCTCGTGCAACTCGGCATCGGTGGTCACCGCACGGACCGCGGGGAAGAGCCGTGCCTCCTCGTCGCCGGCGTGCCGGGTGACCTCCTCCGTCAGCCGGGCGACCAGGCGGTCGAAGGTCGGCGACGTGACGTGCGTCCGGCGGAGTTCGACCAGCAGGGCCTCGACCCCGCGGTGGTCGGCGAGTTCGCGTTCGACCACGGCGGGCCCGTCGGGCAGCCGGTCGCGGACGAGCGGGTAGAGGTGCTCCTCCTCGGCCCTGGTGTGGCGGACCAGTTGGTCGGTCACCAGGGCGGCGAGGCGCTTGCGCTGGCGGTCCCCGCTGGGGATGCCGCTGAGTTCGCTGAAGTGGACCAGCATCGACCGGTGGTCGGCGACGAGCTGTTCCAGCAGGTCTTCGTCGTGGTTCACGGGTGGTACCCCTTCCTGGGCTCGGGCCTTCCTGGACTCGGGTCGACCCTTCCTGGACTCGGGCCGGTCGGCCCTCCAGAGCGGAGGCGATCCGGTGCAGCACCCCGCCGCCGGTCGGCCGGCGCGGCGCGGTCTCCCGCACGGCCTGCATCCGTTCGCCGATCTCCTGCAGTTCCTTGCGGCCGAGGGCGGAGCGGACCTCCGGGAACCAGTCGCCCTCCTCCTGTTCGATGTGCCGCTCGACGGCGTCGATCAGGACGGCGGTCTTGGCGTCGTAGCCCTCGTCGGCGGGGGTCATCCGGCTCAGCTCCTCGCAGAGCAGGTCGGCGACGTGGTGCTCCTCCTTGGCGCGGTCCATGGCCTCGGCGAGTCCGGGCACCTCCCGGCGGATCCTGGGGTAGAAGAGTTCGTCCTCCAGGTAGGTGTGGACGGTCAGCTCCTCCACGATCCGTTCGACCTTCTCGCGACGCGCCTGCGCGCCGCCTTCGCCGTCGCCTTCGACGAGCCCCCGGTACTCGCGGAACAGACGGCGGACTTCCTTGTGGTCCTCGCGCAGCAGGACGATGGCATCGTTGGACATCGCTCGCCTCCTTCTTCGGCGCTGTTCCCCGCCGCCCCGGCGTGTCCCCGGGCGGACCGCTGCCAAACGCCGCCGTGCGACGGGTGTGGCGGGGCCGGTCGTGGGCACCTGCCCGGTACGTCCCGGTTCCGGAACGACCACCGGGACGGCCAACGTCACCGAGGCGGGGCGAGCGATGCGCGATGGGAGCGGCGGGCCCGGTCCGTGACGACCTGCGACGACCGGCCGAGCTGTCGGCCGATCGCAATCCGGGCACCGTACGGCGGTTGGCCCCGAGCGGACCGGGCAGGCGTCCGGGTTCAACCGCCTCCCGCAGTCGGACGGAGACCACCATGAACGGTGCCGAGGACTTCCCGAACAGGTTGTGCGCCGAGCACCGGGCCATCGACGCGCTGCTGCGGCAGCTGGACCGGATCGCCACCCGCCGCGGCACCGACGACGAGGCGCTGCGCCTGCTGGACTCGCTGCGGCGGATCGTCGACCCCCATCTGGCGTCCGAGGAGCAGCACCTGTACCCGCTGGCGCGTCGGTCCCTGCCGACGGGTGCGGCGCTCGCGGACGCCGCGGTCCGCACCCACGAGGCGATCCGCCGGTTGCTCGACCGGGCGGACGACGGCCGCCTCACCCCCACCGAACGGTGCCATGCGGTGTCCGTCCTGATCGTGGTGGTCCGGGCCCACCTGCGCGGCGAGGAGGAGCAGTTGTTCCCCGCCCTGCGGGCCGGCAGCGCGCCGGAGGAGCTGCGCCGGTGCGAGCGCCGCCTGCGCGGGGCGGGTTCGCCGGGCTGATCGAGCAGCCGGTGACCACCGGTCAGTGTTCGTCCCCGTCCCTGTCCCCGTCCCCATCTCCGTCCCGGTCCCCGCCCCCGTAGCGCTCGCGCCACTCCCGGGCGCGGGCGTTGTGCCACTCCACGCCCTGGACCGCCTGGTGCTCGGACAGGCCGGTCATGCGGGCGACCACGCTGAGCGGGACGGGCTCGTCGACGTCGGCGAGCGCTCGGCTGACCTTGCCGGCCCACTGCTCCTCGGGGACGAACCGGCGGCGCCGGTACTCCTCGATCAGGGTGGCCAGGTGATCGACGGAGCAGGCCAGCAGCACCCGCTTGCCGTCCAGGTCGGGGTCGCTGGCGTGCAGCGCCGAGGAGTCCGGCACCAGGGCGCCGAGCAGGTCGGCGTCGGGGACGGCCCGTCCGCACTGGTCGCACAGGTCGAGCGGTTCCGCGTCGTTCCCGGCCTGGTCGCCCGCCGGGGGTCCGAGGTCCTCCATGCCGCGCGCCTACCCCGCCGGACCGGGGCCAACCCGTCGGCGCGCAGGACCGCCACCGTCGGCCCGTCCCGCACGGCCCCACACACCGGCTCGCATACACCGGTTCGCGCACATCCCTCGCACACGTCCGGCGGTTCCCGCCCCGGGAGGGGCCGGAACCGCCGGACCTGTCGGAACGGGCTCAGCGCGGATTGATCCGCCCGCGCCAGCCGCCCTGCTCCATGCCTCGGTGCTCGATGAACTCCTTGAACCGCTTCAGGTCGCCCTTCACCCGCCGGTCGACCATGCCCATCGCGTCACCGGCCTTCTCGACCATGCCGTCCGGCCGGTAGTCGATGGCCATGTTGACCCGGGTGCGTCCTTCGGTGAGCCGCTGGAAGGTCACCACGCCCTTCTGGTCCACCTCGCCGTCCGTGGTCCGCCAGGCGATCCGCTCGTCCGGCAGCTGGTCGACGATCTCGGTGTCGAACTCACGGGTGATGCCGCCGATACTGGTGCGCCAGTGGTTGTGGCGCTCGTCCAGCTGGGTCACCGACTCGACGCCCTCCATGAAGCGCGGGAACTCCTCGAACTGGGTCCACTGGTTGTAGGCGGTGTGCAGCGGGACCTCGACGTCGACCGACTCCTTCACCATGCTCATGCGGGCCTCCTCGCTGGGAACCGGCCGGGTGTTTCCCGGCCGCCCGCGCGTCTGCCCCGACGGTGCCGGCGTAACCGCGGCGGGGCCAGGACGGGTGCGACCGGCATCGGGGCGACGGTCGGGCCGGCCCGGCCCCGGGCGCTGCGCACCTCCGCACGCCTACCCGGACCGCCGCGTCACACCCCCCGCAGCGGGTTTGACCGGGCGGTACCCGGCTAGCCGCCCGGTATGGACATCTCACCCCTGCACACCCACCCCTGGTCCCGCCGGCTGCGCCGCGCGCTGGAGACGCCGGAGCACTGGGACGTCCTGGACGCCCCGGCCGGGAAGCTCGCCCGCGCGGTGGAGGCCCTCCCGCTCGGGCCGTACCGGGACACCCTGCACGGCGTGTGGCTCGGCCACCCGCTCCACCCGGCGCTGGTCCAGTTCCCGCTGGGCTGCTGGACGTCCGCCGCCCTGCTGGACCTCACCCCGGGCGGCCGCCGGTCGGCCGACACCCTGGTGGCGGCCGGGCTGCTGGCCGCCGGGCCCGCGGCGCTCGCCGGCTGGGTGGACTGGGCCCGGCTCGATCCGCCGCGCCGCCGCACCGGTCTGGTGCACGCGCTCTCCAACACCACCGGTGTGTTGCTGTACGCGGGGTCGCTGCTGGCCCGTTGCCGGGGGCACCGCGCCCGGGGCCGGCTGCTCGGCCTCGCCGGGCTGACCGCGGTCTCGGCCGGGGCGGCGCTCGGCGGGCACCTGTCCTACCGGCTGGCCGCCGGGCCGGACCGGGCCGCGGCCGTGCCCCGGCTGGCCCCGGCCGACTGGGTCGGCCTCGGCGCCGTGGAGGACTTCCCGCCCGACCGGGCCGTGCGCCGGACGGCCGGCGAGCTGTCCGTGGTCGTCGTCCGGGACGGCGAGCTCTGTCACGTCCTGGCCGAGCGCTGCGCGCACCTGTCCGGGCCGTTGTCCGAGGGCACCGTCGCCGACGGTTGCCTGCGCTGCCCGTGGCACGGCAGCGAGTTCCGGCTGCTCGACGGCCAGGTGGTGCACGGCCCGGCCACCGCGCCGCAGCCGGTGCTGGAGACCCGGGTGCTCTCGGGCCACCTGGAGGTGCGGCTGCCCGGGGCCGGCTGACCCGCTGTCACCAGGGCCGTCACCAGGGCCGTTCCCGGGGGCGCCGCCCCGACCGGTCGGCACCGGACGGCGTTTCACCCCGACGGCCGGGGGCAGCCGCCCGGGAGCACCACAGGAGGAGCCATGACCGCCGCTGTCCCCGATCTCCCGCCTCGCGCCGACGCACCGGAGGGCAGGTGGCGCCCCGGGATCCGGGTGGCGGCCGTCGTCGCCGGGCACGTCCGCGTCCGGCGCCCGGCCGCCCCGGCGGCCCGCAGCCAGGTGCGGCTGCTGCTCCGACCGCCCGGGGTGTACCGCCCGCAGGGGGACACCCGGTTGCTGGCCTCGTGTGTGCGCCGGGAGCGTCTGGACGCCTCCGGCCGGGTGCTCGACCTCTGCACCGGCACGGGGGCGGTCGCGCTCGTCGCGGCGCGGACCGGGGCCCGGGTGACCGCGGTCGACGTGTCCGCCCGCGCCGTGGCCACCGCCTGGGTCAACGCCCGGCTGCACCGTCGCCGGATCCGCCTGCACCGGGGCGACCTGCTGGCCCCGGTGGCCGGCGGGCGCTTCGACCTGATCACGGCGAACCCTCCGTACGTCCCGGTCGATCCCGCCGCGGGAGCCGGCGGCCGCGGCGCCGCCCTGGCCTGGGACGCCGGGCCGGACGGCCGGCTCGTCCTGGACCGAATCTGCCGGACGGCCCCCGGTCTGCTCGCCGCCGGCGGGGTGCTGCTGCTGGTGCAGTCCGCGCTCGCCGACGTCCCCGCCACCCTGGCGCTGCTGCGCGGGGCGGGGCTGCGGGTGGAGGTCGCGGCCCGGCGGCGGCAGGCGTTCGGACCGGTGATGACCGCGCGGGCCGCCCTGTTCGAGCGGCGCGGGCTGATCCGGCCGGGCGAGCGCGAGGAGGAGCTGGTGGTGGTGCGCGGTGTCCGCGACGGCTGACCGGGGGCCGACCAGGGTGGTCGTCGTTCCGGGTGGTCCGCTGCTGGTCGAGGGGCCGGTGGAGGTGGTCCTGCCGGACGGGACGGTACGGGTCTCCGAGCGCCCGGTGGTGGCGCTGTGCGCGTGCCGCCGGAGCCGGACGTACCCGTTCTGCGACACCAGCCACCGCCGTCGCGGTCGGCCCGGACGGGGCTCGGAGCCGGGACGCCCGGCAAGCGAGGCGGGACGCGCGGCGGGCGGTGCGGGACGTCCGGCAGGCGAGCCGGGACGCCCGGCGGGCGGTGCCGGACGCGGCTCAGACCGCGCCGTCGGGCAGGGGTGAGCGCAGGGAGGTCCGCCCGGCGCGCCAGCAGCCGAGCAGGTGGTCCGCGAAGCGGCCGTCGACGACCTCGGTGGCGGCGATGCCGAACGCCACGTCCCGTGCCGCGGCCGGCTCGGCGGCGATCAGTTCCTCGATGACCCCGCGTCGCACCAGCTGCTCGTGGACGGCGTCCGCCTCGACGTGCTCGCGGTAGAAGAGGGTGCCGTCCGGGCCTCCGCCGAGTCGCTCCAGCGCCGACGCCAGGCGGGCCGAGCCGGGCGAGGAGGTGATCTCGATGGTCGCGAACTGCCCGACCGCCGCGCAGCGCAGTTCCCGGTGCAGGCCGAAGAGCATCATCAGGTTGACCACTGCCAGGCCGGGCGCGGGGACCAGGTCCAGGTAGTGCCGGTAGCCGGGCTCCAGGCCGAAGGCGGTCATCATCCGGGCGAACAGTTCGGCGTGGGCCCGTTCCGGCCGTCCGGCGCCGTACTCGTCGAAGAGGATCGCCATCAGCGCCGCCTGCGCGGGACCGTGGATCCTCGGCAGCATCCACAGCTGCGGGTCCGCCTCCTTGAGGTGGTAGAGCGACCGGTGCACCAGGTATTCGCGGGCGTGCCCGAGTTCGCCCTCGGCCAGCAGGAAGTGCGAGGGCCCGGTGCCGTCCGGGGGCTCCGTGAGCAGGCGCTCCAGGGCCTCCCCCAGGGGTGCGACGGGCTCCGCCTCGGCGCGGACCTCGGCGAGGAACGGGCGCTCCAACGACCGTCGCAGTGACAGCAGTTCGGGCTCCCACTCCCACCCGTCGGCGACGCCGGGAAGGCCCCGGTCGTGGAGTTCGTAGCAGAGGTACAGCGCGAGCTGGTGGTCCTCGCTCCAGGGGTGGGTGAAGGGGCCGGGCGGCGCGAGCAGGCGTCCGGCGCCGGGCGGCCCGGCGGCCGCCAGGCCGAGCACCGCCGCGGACAGCGGGCCGCGCGGGGAGGGCGGGGCGCCCGTCGCCAGCCCGGCCCGCCGGTCCACTCCGTCCCGCAGCCGCCCGTCCATGCCCTCGGCCTCCTCGCCCTGCCCGTACCCGTCCGCGCCGTGCCGCCCGTCCGCCTGTCCGCCTGCCGTCCGGGGGTGGTGCGGCGGTCGACGGGCTCAGGCCGGTTTCTCGGGGCCGTCGTCCCAGCCGGGCGCGTCGAGGTCGTCGAGCTGCTCGCGCAGGCGGTTCAGCGTCGCGGTGAGCAGCCGGGAGACGTGCATCTGGGAGACGCCGATCCGGTCGGCGATCTGGGACTGGGTGCAGCCGTCCCAGAACCTGAGCTTGAGGACGGTCTGTTCCCGGTGCGGCAGTTCGGCGAGCAGCGGGCGGACGGCGGTGCGGAAGTCGGCGAGTTCGATGCCGGGGTCGCAGCCGCCGAGCCGGTCGAGCAGGGCGCTGCCGGTGTCGTCGGTGTCCTGCTCGCGCAGGGCGTCCAGGGAGTTGGGGCGGTAGACCCGGCCCGCCATCAGGCCCTCGGTGGCCTGTTCGACGGTGAGGTGCAGGCCCTCGGCGAGCTCCTCGGGTTCCGGCAGCCGGCCGAGTTCCTGTTCCAGCCGGTCGGAGCCGCGGGCGACGGTGAGGTACAGCTCCTGCATGCTGCGCGACACGCGCACCGGCCAGGAGGTGTCGCGGAAGAACCGCTTGATCTCGCCGGTGATGGTGGGGATCGCGTAGGTGATGAACTCGACGCCGCGTTGCGGGTCGTAGCCGTCGACGGCCTTGATCAGGCCGATGGTGCCGACCTGCAGGATGTCGTCCATGTCCTCGGCGCGGTGCCGGAAGCGGGCGGCGATGAAGCGCACCAGCGGCATGTTGAGTTCGATGATCGTGCCGCGGACGTAGCTGTAGGCGTGGCTCTCGCGGGCGAGGCCGGCCAGGCGCTCGAACAGCGCGTCGCTGAGTTCGCGGGCCTCGGTCTTGCCCATCGCCCGCAGCTCAGCGGTGGTGGGCCTGGGCGGGATGTCGGGCGGGATGTCGGGGGGCTGGTCAGGGCGGGTGACGACATCCGGGTGGGATGTCTGCAGTCGGATGGACACTTGATGTCTCCTGGGCAACGGGGTCGCCCGGTGGCGCGTGCGGTGCGAACCCGCGCGCCTTCGGGGCTTCTTCCCCCAGGACCTGTGCCCGGCTTCTTCAAGCGCGGTCCCGGTGGCACCCGGGCGGGTGCCGGGGCGGCCGGATCCGGTCCCGGCCGCTGCATGGGTGTTCTACCCGACATACGACAGTGAATTCATGTTTGGTTCGTTTTCTTCTGATTTGTCCGGGTAGGCGCGGGCACACCGACGGTCACGAGAGGAGGGGCGTCATGCCCCGAGGATCCAGCCCCAAGCGGGAGCGCCAGTACGAGCACATCAAGGAGAGCGCGCTCGACCGCGGCGAGAGCGAGAAGCGGGCCGAGGAGATCGCCGCCCGGACGGTCAACAAGGAGCGGGCCCGGCACGGCGAGTCGGAGACGGCCGGCCGCACCTCGACGGAGGACGTCTCCTCCGGCCACCGCGGCGGGAAGCGCTCGCACAGCGGCGCCCAGGGGCCGACCTACGACCAGCTGTACAACGAGGCCAAGCACCGCAACGTCAAGGGCCGTTCGAAGATGAACAAACGCGAACTGGCACACGCCCTCGGCCACTGACCGGCGCCGTCCCGGGGCGCGGCAGGGCGTCCCGGGACGGCCGCCACCGAAGATCCGTCGCCTGTGACGTTTCGGCGCCACCGGCCCGGCAAGACGCCCGTCATGCGGATCCACCAGCCTCCGGGCCCCCCGGCCACGGCCGGGGCCGGGCCCGGACCGAAGCACGTCCCGGGCCCGGCCGTCACCACGCCCGCCCCGGCGCAGCGGACGGCCGCTGCGCCCGGGGCGGCGCCGCCGCGCGCCCTGCCCACCGTCGGGGTGGAGGAGGAGTTCCTGCTGGTCGACCGGCGCACCCGGCTGCCCGCCGAACGCGCGCCGCAGGTCATCGCGGACGCCGCGGGCGAGCTGGGCGAACAGGTGCAGGCCGAGTTCTTCCCCGTCCAGGTCGAGGTGTGCACCCGGCCCGCCACCCGGCTCGACGAGCTGGCCGCCGACCTGGTCCACCTGCGCGCGGTGGTCGCCGCCGCGGCCGCCGAGGCGGGGTGCCTCCTGGTGGCCTCGGGCACACCGGTGCTGAGCAACCCCCGGCCGGGCCGGGTCACCGACGATCCGCGCTACCGGGAGATGGCGGCCCGCTACCGGAGCGTGGTCGACGGCTACGGCGGCGCGCTGTGCGGCTGCCACGTCCACGTGGGGACGGTGAGCCGCGGACGGGCGCTGGCGCTGGCCAACCACCTGCGTCCCTGGCTGCCGGTCGTCCAGGCACTCACGGTCAACTCCCCGTTCGCGGAGGGCCGGGACAGCGGCTTCGCGAGCTGGCGCTCCGTCCGCTGGGCGCGCTGGCCCACCGTCGGCCCGGCCCCGGTGCTGGACGAGGAGCAGTACGAGTCCGTGGTGGCCGCCCTGGTGCGTTCCGGGGTGCTGCTCGACCGGCGGATGGTGTACTGGTACGCCCGGCCGTCGGAGCACGTCCCGACGCTGGAGGTGCGGGTCGCCGACGTCAACGCCGACCTGCGAACCGTCCTGCTGCTGGCGGCGCTGCTGCGCGGGCTCACCACCGTCCTCCTCGACGAGATCGACGAGGGCCGACCCGCTCCGGCGTGCCCGGCCGGCCTGGTCCGCGACGCCCACTGGCAGGCCGCCCGCACCGGCCTGGCCGGGGACGGCATCGACCCGCTCACCGGACGGCTCACCCCGATGGCCGCACTGGCCGACCGTCTGCTGGAACGGGCCGCCCCCGGCCTGGCCGCCGCCGGAGACCTGACCGCGGTCGAGACCGCGCTCGGCCGGATCCACCGGCGGGGCACCGGGGCCGACCGCCAGCGGCGCGCCCTGCGCCGCCACGGCCGGCTGACCGCCGTGGTCGACGAGCTCGCGGCGCTCACCCTCGCGGCGCCCTGAGGCGGTCGCGGCGGTGGACCCGACGGAGGCGCTGCGGCGGATCGCCTTCCTCCTGGAGTGGAACGGCGCCTCGCCCTACCGCGTCCGCGCCTTCCACACGGCTGCCGACGCCGTCGGGGTCCTGCCGCCGGGGCCGGTGAGGCGTCGAGCCTGGCCCGGCGGTCCGCCGAGGTGGCGCTACTCCTTCGCGGCGGCCGGCCCGTCCGGCGCGGTCGGTACGGCCGGGGGCGGGAGCGGCGGGAGTGCGTGGGCGGAGAGCACGGCGTTCGCGAACTCCGGGCGGTCGACGGGCAGTCCGTGCCGGCCGAAGAGGGCGAACAGCTCGGCGAGGGCGCGCGGTTCGACTCCGCGCGGCCGGTCGTCGTCCGTGATCGTGAGTTCGCCGAGGAACGGGCCGCAGGACCGGCCCGGCGGGTCGACCAGGCGCAGCCGGAGCCGGACCTGGTGGGCACTGGTCTCGGGCTCCTCGGCGAAGTCCATGGCGATGCCGCCGATCTGCGACCAGGTGTAGTGCTTGGGCACGAGCAGGCGGACCACGGTGAGGCCGGTCTCCTCCTCCCGCAGCCAGAACGTGCGCGGCCCGCCGACGGCCGCGGCGGCGGCGATCGCGGCGCCGATCAGCAGGGTCGGCCCCACACCCGTGGCGCCGGTCCCGCTGAGCACGATCACCGCGATCAGGGCGAGCAGACAGCCGACCCCGATGGCCTCCACCCGGCGTCGCATGAACGCCAGCCGTACCGTCGTCATCCCGCCCCCTTCCCCGCGCGTGCTCCCAGCCTCGCGGCCGACGCGCGGCCCGGACAAGCGGGCCGCCGGAGCTGTGACGGGCCCGTGACGAACCGACCGTGCGTGCGCCGCCCGTCACCGCCCGCGCAGGCGCCGGACCAGGTCCCGCGCGGCGGCGGGCCAGCTCGGGTACGCGAAGTCGAAACCCGCGTCGAGCAGGCGGGTCGGGACGACCCGGCGGCTCTTCAGCAGCAGTTCGGTCTCCGAGCGCAGGGCGAAGGCGCCGATCTCGGCCATCCAGCGCGCGGCGGGCAGGGCCAGCGGCATGCCCCAGGCGGTGCGCAGGTCGCGCATGAACTCGCGCTGGGGCAGCGGGTTCGGCGCGGCGAGGTTGACCGGGCCGGTCAGCTCCTCGTGCGCGATCAGGAAGTCCACGGCGCGGGCGAAGTCGCGTTCGTGGATCCAGGAGACGTACTGCGCGCCGCCCGCGATCGCGCCGCCGGCGCCGAGGCGGGCCAGCCAGGAGAGCGAATCGAGGGCGCCGCCGCGTTCCGGGCCGAGGACGACGGCGGTGCGCAGGGCGAGCTTGCGGGTGGCCGGGGTGTCGGCCTCGCTCTGGGTGTCCTCCCAGGCGCGGGCGATGTCGATGCTGTACCGCCAGGAGGCCGGGGCGTCGGGTTCGGCGCCACCGATCAGGCCGTCGTGCTCGCCGTTCGGGGCGTCGTGGCGGTGGGCGTAGACGGTGGCGGTGCTCATCTGCAGCCAGACCGCGGGCGGGCGCCGGGCGGCGGCGATCGCCTGGCCGACGGCGCGGGTGGAGAGGACCCGGGAGTCCATCATCTCGCGCCGGTTCTCTTCCGTGTAGCGGCAGTTGACGCTGCGCCCGGCGAGGTTGACCACGACGTCGCTGCCGTCGACCTCCTCCGCCCAGGCGCCGAGCGTGCGCCCGTCCCAGCCGACCTGCCGGGGTCCGACGGGCCTGCGGCTCAGGGTGACCACCCGGTGTCCGGCGGCGGTCAGGCTGCGGTCGAGCAGCGCGCCGAGCGCGCCGGATCCGCCGGGAATGACGATCTTCATGCGTTCCCCCCTCATCTCCGCGGACCAGCGTAGCCCAGAGTTCTGAACGCGTTCAATTACTTCGCCCGCCGATCCTGCGCCCCGCGCCGGAACCGCACCGAAGGCGGCCCCGGCATGCTCCGGGACCGCCCCGACGCCCGGCCCCGGGACTACTGCGTCCCCGCGTCGGGCCAGTGCGACCAGTGGGTGTCGGGGGCGAGGGTCGAGCGGTAGCGGGTCGGGTCGCCGGAATCCAGGACCTCGGCGAGGAGGCGGAAGGTCTCGGGCCCGCTGGGCGGCGTCTCCCCGAAGTCGTCGGGCTGGTTCCATGCGTCGAGTCGGAGCAACAGCGGCAGGTCGGCGGGGAGTCGGGCGCGCAGTTCCGTCCCGACGGCGAACAGCAGCGACCGGTGGACGGGGGCGAGCCGCCGGAAGACGTCCTGGAGGGGAGTGCCGGCCTCGGCGTCCACCACCAGCGGGGTGCCGTGGCGGCGCGGCGGCGCCGGTCAGGAGGCGCCGAGCAGGTCGGCCCAGTCGGCGGGGACCCGGCCGGCGGGGCCGGGCACCGGCTGGTCGGCCGGGTGGCTGTGTGACGGTGCCAGCTCGGGCCCGGTCTCGAAGTACTCGGACGTGTCGTAGTTCCAGAACCACGTCTCCCCCGGCTCGAAGCTTCGGATGACCGGGTGGCCGCTGGCTCTGGCGTGGGCGGTGGCGTGCTTGGCGAGCGAGTCGTCACAGCAGCCGATGTGCCCGCACAGGGCGCAGCGTCGCAGATGGACCCACCAGCCGCCGGCCTCGTCGCATTCGACGCAGCCGGTGCCGCTGGGCGGGACGAGTGCGTCGAAGGCGCTCTCGGGAATCACGGGCCGTCCTCCTGTGGTCGTGGCTCTTGCCGCTTTCGCCAGCGGCGGTCTCCCGGTCCTGCCGATCATCTCCCGGTCGTGGGACTTCCGCTGCGCGAGCCCCGCGGAGGCGGTCCGGGCCCCGGCCGGCAGGACGCGGGCCGGCAGAACGCGGGCCGGCCGGGCAACGGGGCGCGAGCCGGTCACGCCAGGAAGGCGAGCAGGTGCTCGTTGACCTCGTCGGCGTACGTCCAGCACAGGCCGTGGTCGGCACCCTCGATCGTCACGTACCGGCTGTCCTTGATCAGCTCGTGGCTGCGCGGGCCGCACGCGTCGATCGGCAGGATGCGGTCCGCGGTGCCGTGCAGGATCAGCACCGGGATGTCGATCTTGGGCAGGTCGGCACGGAAGTCGGTGTGCCAGGTGGCCACGCAGGCGATCGTCCCCGCCGGGGAGGCGCCGACGGCGGTGTTCCAGGCGTCCTGCACCGCCTCGGGGCTGATCCGGCTTCCGAGCGTCAGGTCGAGGTTGTAGAAGTTCTTGTTCCACTCGGTGAAGTACGCCTGGCGGTCGGCGGCGAGCCCGGCCGCGATGTCGTCGAACACCTGCTGGGGGACTCCCTGGGGCGTCTCGTCGGTCTTCAGCAGGTACGGCGGCACGCCGGAGACGATGACCGCGCGGCGGATCCGCCCGGAGCCGTGGTTGCCGAGGTAGCGGGCGATCTCGCCGCCGCCCATGGAGTGGCCGACCAGGTCGGCGTCCCGCAGGTCGAGCGCGGTCAGCAGCTTGTCCAGATCGGCGGCGAAGGTGTCGTAGTCGTACCCGGTCGTCGGCTGGCCGGAGCGCCCGAAGCCGCGCCGGTCGTAGGTGATCACCCGGTGCCCGGCGGCCAGCAGTGCACGCTCCTGGCGCTCCCAGGCACGGCCGCTGAGCGGGAAGCCGTGGATGAGCACGACGGGCCGGCCCGCGCCGTGGTCCTCGTAGTACAGGTCGATCGGAGCGGAGTTCTCCTGGCCGACGTTGACGAAGGGCATGATCGGTCTCCTGGATCTGGGAGGTCGGTCCCGCCGGTGGGACCGCGGGATTCACGAAGAGAGGGTCGAGCGGGCGCAGGCGCCGAGAGCCGGTCGCGCCGCTTCCTTCGCCGGGATTCCACCGAATCCCGCCCGCCGGAGTTCCGCAACCGCTGACGGCGGCCGGCACGAGGGCGGGGAGACCGCCGGGCCCCGGCCCTGCCGGTGACGTCCCCCGACGGTGGCACGCTGGTGTCCGAAATGTCGTCGGCGGACCACGGATCGGGGATCATGGTGACCATGACCGAGCGTGAGGCCGTCGGGTGCTCTTCTGTGCTGGACCGTCCACGGGGCGACCGGTCCCTCCGCCCTGCGGCGGGGACGACGGAGCGGTCCGGCCGGTGAGCGCCGCGGAGAACCCGGCGGAGGGGCTGACGCTGGAGGCTCTGCTCAGCAGGTCTCCGCTGGGACTGCACATCTTCGACGCCGACCTGCGGCTGGTGCGGAGCAATCCGGCGACTGCTGCCATGCGGGGGCGCGATGTCCGGGACCTGGTCGGTCTCCCGCTCCGGGACGTGTTCCCGCTGGAGGACCCGGACGCCGTGGAGGCCCTGGCACGCTCGGTGCTCACGGACGGGCGGCCCGCGTTGGAACGGCGCATCCGCGCTTTCGTCGACCCGCCCCCGGCGCCGACGCGTACGTACTCGGTGTCGCTCTTCCGGCTGCGGTCGCAGGCGGGGACGCTCTACGGGCTGGCCGCGACCGTGGTGGACGTGACGGAACTGGCGGTCGCGGAGGCGGGCGCGCAGGTCCTGGGCGCGATCCGGGCGCAGGTGGGTGCCTCGCTGGAGGCCGTCGACATCTGCCGGGAACTGGCCGACGTCCTTGCGGCCGGCATGGCCGATGCGGCGGTCGTGGAGGTCGTCGACGCGCTGATGACCGGCGACGATCCCCCGCTCTTCCCGCCGCCGGGGTTCGTGGCCCTGCACTGCCTGGCGGTGAGACCTCGCGGCAGCGACCGCTCGGGCGGGCCGCTCGGGTCCTCGCACGTGCCGGACGCGGCGTCACCCTTCGGGCTGGCGCTGACGCGGGGCAGGCCGGTCACGGTCAGGCCGGCCGGCGGGGACGCCTGGCTGCACGCCACCGCCGACCACGCCGCGGCGCTGCGCGGGGCGACGCCCGTCGCCGTACTGGTGGCGCCCTTCATCCTGCGGGGCACGCTCCTGGGCCTGCTGACCCTGTACCGGTGCGAGGGCTCCCCCGCGTTCACCGACGAGGACGCGGCACTGGCCGCGACGGTCACCGACTACGTCGCGCTGTGCCTGGACAACTCGCGCCGCTACACCCGCGAGCACGCGGTCGCCGCCACGGTGCAGCGACGGTTCCTGCCGCGGGCACCGCAGTCCGTCGCCGGCCTGGAGATCGCGCAGGGGCACCTGCCGACGCATCGGGCCGGCGGTGGCTGGTACGACGTCATCCCCCTGCCGGGCGCCCGCACCGCGCTCGTCGTCGGCGAGGTCCATGGCGACGACGACGTCCACCGCGACGGCGACGGCGACGGCGAGGTCCGCGGCGACGGGATCCACACCGCCGCGACGATGGGCCAGTTGCGCACCGCGCTGCGCTGCCTGGCCTCCCTCGACCTCGAACCGGACGAGCTGCTGGCCCGCCTGGACGAGACCACGCGGCAGCTGGCCGCGGAACGCCGCGCGCTGCCGGCCACCGACCCGCTGCGGGACCGGGCGCTGACGGCGAGCTGTCTCTGCGCGGTCTACGACCCGGCTTCCGGCAGCCTCACCGCGGCCCGCGCCGGCAACCCCGGCCTGGTCCTCGTCTCCCCCGACGGGGCCCTCACCGAGGCGGACCTCCCGGAGGGACCCACCCTGGGAACCTCCGAGACCGCCCCCTTCGCCGCGAGCCGGATGTCCGTCCCCGACGGCACCGTGCTGGCGCTCACCACACCGGCCCTGTACGCCGCCCTCGGCGCCCGGGGCCTGCACGCCCGCCTCGTGCCCGGCGGCCGCCCGCTGCGCGACCAGTGCGACGAAGTCCTGCTCGCGTCGGGCGACGCCGGGCAGGCGGGGGCGGTGGTCCTGCTCCTGGGCCGGGCCGCCGGACTGGCCCGCGACGCCGCCGTGGAATGGGTCCTGGACGCCGACGAGCAAGCCCCCGCCCGGGCCCGTTCGCTGGTGCGGGCGCAGCTGGGGCGTTGGGGGCTGCCCGAGGAGGCCGTGTACGCCACCGAGCTCGTGGTGAGCGAGCTGGTGACCAATGTGGTCCGCTACGGCGATCCGCCGTGCCGCCTGCGCCTGATCCATGCCGACAGCCTGAGCGTCGAGGTCAGCGACGGCGCGGACACCAGCCCCCACCTCCGCCACGCCCGGACCACGGACGAGTGCGGCCGCGGGCTCTACATCGTGTCGCAGCTCGCGGACCGCTGGGGCGTCCGGTTCGCCACCACCGGAAAGACGGTGTGGGTCGAACAGGCCTTCGGAGACGGAGACGAACAGCCCGCATCGTGACGGCGGTTCGGCGGTTCGGCGGTTCGGCGGTTCGCCCACCGCCCATCGCCCACCGCCCATCGCCCACCGCCCAACACCCGGTACCCGGCACCCGGCCCCCGGCACCCGAACGGCCCCGGGCACGCCGCGGGCCGGGACGGCCGCCGGGTTCAGCCCCGGGCGGGGTGGGTGAGAGCGTCCCAGGCGTGGTAGCCGCCGATGAGGTCGGAGGTGTCGGCGCGGCCGTGGTGGCGCAGCAGGCTGGCGGCGATGGAGGAGCGGTGGCCGCCGGCGCAGTGGACGACCAGGGGGCGGCCGGTGGGGATCTCGTCCAGGCGGCGGGGGAGGTCGGCCAGGGTGATGTGCAGGGACCCTTCGATGGCTCCTGATGCGCGTTCGCTGCAGCTGCGCACGTCCAGGACGGTGGGGGGCTGCGCGCCGGCGAGTGCGGTCCGGAGCTGGTCGGCGGTGAGGCGGCTGGCGGGGGTGACCTCGTCGGCGAGGGCGGGCAGGGCGGTGCCGGGGTTGCGCAGGTAGCCGGCGATGCGGTCGAAGCCGATGCGGGCGAGGCGGGTGACGACCTCGTCCTCGCGGTCCTGCGGCGCGATGATCGCGATGGTGGAGTCGGGGGTCAGGACGGTGCCGGCCTGTTCGGCGAAGCGGCCGTCGATCGGGACGTTGACGGCGCCGCGGAGGTGCCCCGCACCGAAGTCCTGGGGGCTGCGGGCGTCGAGGACGACGGCGCCCGCGGCGCGGACCTCCCTGAAGCCTTCGGGGCACAGGGGGCGCTCGGCGTTCGTCCGGTCGAGCAGCGGGCGGTCCTGCCGGTTGAGGGCGGCGTCGTGGCCGAAGTAGGCGGGGGCGGCGGGCTGACCGGCGGCGACGATGCGGACGAAGGCGTCCTCGTCCATGGGCTGACAGGCGTAGTTGGTCAGGCGCTGTGCGCCGATGGTGGACTGCTTCTCGGTGGAGAGGCTCTTCCCGCAGGCGGATCCGGCGCCGTGCGCGGGGAAGACGCGGACCTCGTCGGGCAGGGCCATCAGCTTGCGGTGGACGCTGTCGTAGAGCATGGCGCCGAGCTCCTCGGCGGTGACGCCGGCGGAGGCGAGCAGATCGGGACGGCCGACGTCGCCGATGAAGAGGGCGTCTCCGGTGAGGACGCCGTACGGGACTTCGTCGGTGGCGTACTCGTGGACGAGGATGCTGATCGACTCGGGGGTGTGCCCGGGGGTCTCCATGATCTGCAGGGTGACGTCGCCGAGGGGGATGCGTTCGCCGTCGGCGAGAGGGCGGATGGGGTACTCGGTCTCGGCCCGCCGGCCGTAGCCGATCCAGGCGCCGGTGCGGGCGGCGAGTTCGAGGTGGCCGGCCAGGAAGTCGGCGTGGAAGTGGGTGTTGATCACGCCGACGACGGTCAGGCCGCGCGCCCTGGCGTCGGCGAGGTACTCGTCGACGTCCCGGCGGGGGTCGACGATCACGGCCTGGCGGGTGGTCTCGTCGGCGATCAGGTAGGACGCCTGGGAGAGGCAGTCGAGGTAGTACTGGCTGAAGATCACGGGGTGTCTCCTCGTCGGGTCTGACAAGCCGGCCACGCGTTCGACGGGTGGCCCTCCTGGAGGCGTCGGGCGCCGGGACAGTGGTCGCGATACCCCCCTCGGTATTCCTTCCGGCATGCGGCGGCCATGAGGCCGATACCGGCGGGGGTATCGCCGAACAGTTTCGATAATACCCCCGGGGGTACTATGGTGGCGTCGAGGGGGACCGGCCGCCGCCACCGAAACCAGGTACGGGCGGGGCCGGGGAAGCGCCGACACCGCCGCCGCACCGGGCCGTACGGCCCGCACGGGCGGCCGCGACACCCCCCGCTCCGCCCGGACCCACGTGCCGTCCGGCCCGCACCACTGGAGACTCCCTTGCCTCAACTGCCGCCCGCCCTCGGGCACCCCGCACCCCACCCGGACACCGACCGGGCCACCCCCGTCCAGGCCCGGGAGCTCGCCCGCACCGGCGACGCCGTCCTGCTCGACGTCCGGGAGGCCGACGAGTTCGCCGCCGGCCACGCCCCGGGCGCGCTGCACCAGCCGCTGATCGCCCTGGCGGCGGGCGCCCCGCTGCCGCCGGCGGCCACCGGCCGTACGGTGCTCGCCCTCTGCCGCTCCGGGCACCGCTCCCGGCACGCGGTGGAACTGCTCGCGCAGCGCGGCGTCCGGGCGCTGAACGTCACGGGCGGCATGCACGCCTGGGCCCTGGCCGGGCTGCCGGTCACCACCCCGGACGGCGAAGCCGGGCGGGTGGCATGACCTCGCTGCTGCTGGCGCTGGCCGCCGGCGCCGTGGTCGGGCTCGCGCTGGGCGGGCTCGGCGGGGGCGGCAGCATGCTCGCCGTGCCCGCCCTGGTCTACCTGCTGGGCTTCAGCCCGGCGCTGGCCACCACGGCCGCCCTGGTGATCGTCGCCGCGACCTCGCTGACCGGGCTGCTCGCCCACGCCCGGGCGGGGCGGGTCCGCTGGCGCACCGGCGCACTGTTCGCCGCCGCCGGACTGCCCGTGGCGGCCGCCGCCGGGGCGTTGTCCGCACACCTGCCGGGCGCGCTGCTGACCGGTGCCTTCGCGGTACTGGCGGCGCTCGCGGCCTGGCGGATGCTGAAGCCGGCCAAGCCGGACGCGCAGGAACGTTCCGCCGCAACGCCCGGACGCTCGACGGCGGCGGGTGCCGGGCTCGGCGCCGTCACCGGCCTGCTCGGTGTCGGCGGCGGATTCCTGGCCGTCCCCGCCCTGGTCTCGGTGCTCGCCCTCACCATGGCCGACGCGGTCGGCACCAGCCTGCTGGTCATCAGCGCCAACTCCCTCGCCGCCCTGCTGCCCCGCCTCGGCGCGACCGGCGCCATCGACTGGGCCGTGGCCGCGCCCTTCACCGGGGCCGCGATCCTCGGCGCCTGGGACGGCAAGCGGCTCGCCGACAAGCTCAGCGGGCGCACCCTGCAGAAGGCCTTCGCCGTCGCCCTGCTCGGCGTCGCGGCGCTGATGCTGATCACCTCACTGAGCTGATCGCCCCGCGGAACCGGGGCACCCCCACCGAGTCGGGCATCGCCCCCCTTCCTCCCTCCCCCTCCCCTCCCCCCGCGACCCACCCCGGGCCGCGACCCACCCCCGCCCGAAAGGACCCCCATGACCACGCCGCTGACCGTCGAGCAGCTCAAGCCCCGCCTCGGGCAGCTCACCCTCATCGACGTCCGCTCCCCCGGCGAGTACGCCGCCGGCCACATCCCCGGCGCGCTGAACATCCCGCTCGACCGGCTGGACCGCGCCCTGCCCGCGCTGCGCGACGCCGCCGAGCAGCACGAACTCGCCGTCGTCTGCGCCGCCGGGCCGCGCGCCGAGCAGGCCTGCCGCCGGCTGGCCGACGCCGGCATCCCGACCCTCACCCTGTCCGGCGGCACCAACGCCTGGTCCGGCGCCGGGCAGGCGCTGGACAAGGCGCCCGGCGCCCGTAGGACCTGGGCGATGGACCGTCAGATACGGCTGGTGGCAGGATCGTTGGTTCTCGCCGGGCTGCTGGTCGACCTCGTGCTGCCGCGCGCCCGCTGGGTCTCCGCGGCCGTCGGCGCCGGGCTGGCCTTCTCCGCGCTGACGAACACCTGCGCCATGGGCTCGGTGCTCGCCAGGCTCCCGCGCAACCGCCCGCGCCCCGGCGGCCCCACGCTGGACGACACGCTCGCCGCCCTCGGACGCTGAGCCCGGACCGCGTGCCGGGCGACGGCCCCTGCCCACCCCCGTCGGGCAGGGGCCGTCGCCGCGCCGCGCAGCCGGTGCTGTCCGGGCCGTTGACGCGGGCTTGTCTGAACATGTGAAATGTCACCCATCACATGCGACCTGTTGCGCATCGATTTGAACGTTCAAACGCCTGGCAGTCAACCCACCCGACGGAAGAGGACCCGCCATGCCGCCCCGTGCCCGCACCTGCGCCTTACCGTCCGGTCTTCTGCTGCTGGCCGTCCTCGCCGCCCAGGCCCTCGGCGGCCCACCCGCGTTCGCGGGCGACCAGGCGCCCGACCGGGCGCCGCTCGTGGACGGCGGCAGCTACGTCCTCGGCTCCGCCCTGGACGGCAGCTGCCTCGGCCCGCAGTTCGCGCAGTCCGGCCCCGGCCCGGTGCCGGTCGTCGGCGCCCACTGCCAACGGCTGCTCAGCCAGCGCTGGCAACTGCGCGGCACCGGGGGCGAGTTCCTGATCGTCAACGCCGCGACCGGCCGCTGCCTCACCCTCGACGGCCCGGGCCGCCCGCCCGCCACCGCCGACTGCGGCACCTCCCCCGACGCCGAGCGCTTCACCGTCTCCCGCGGACCGCAGGGCACGTACACCCTCGCCGCGCGCGGCACCGGCTCCTGCCTCAGCGCCGGACAGGACGCCGGGACCGGCCCCGCGCCGGGGACCGGACGGGCCGCGGCGCGCGGCCGCTGCGACACCCGCCCGGCCCACCGCTGGACCCTCACCCGCACCGAGCCCCTCGCGCTCGCCAACCCCGGCTTCGAGCAGGGCGCCGACGGCTGGACCCTCACCGAGCACACCGGCATCGCCACCAACAACCCGCACGGCGGCACCCGCCTCGCCTACCTCGACGCCGGCTCCGGCTACTCCGTCACCCACCGGACGACCGCCGTCACCGCCGGCGGCTACGACCTCTCCGCCTGGATCGCGACCGGCGGCGCCGGCGGCACCCTCGCGGTCCGCGTCAACGGCGCCGTCGTGCGCTCGCTCACCCTCCCCGAGCAGCCCACCTACGCCAAGTACAGCCTCCCCCGGATCCGGGTCGCCGCCGGCGACCGCATCGACCTCACCATCGGCTCCTCGCCGACCGGTTGGGTCAACGTCGACGACGCCGCCGTCGCCCCGTCCGCCCCGAACGACCCGGTCGCCAGCTCCTCCGACCCCGAGGTCGTCGCGCTGTTCGACTGGGCCAAGACCAAGGCCAACAGCTGGGTGCAGCAGTCCGGCGCCACCGGCGTCCTCGACATGGACGAGAACCACCCCGGCGGCACCGGCAGCACCACCTACGACGCCACCTACTGGGCCGGCTACCCCTTCCGCTCCGCCTTCTACAGCCGGGACTTCGCCCACCAGCTGGTCGGTGCGCACCTGCTGGGCCTCGACGCCGAGAACAAGACCATGCTGCGCGGCTTCGCCGCCTCCGCCACCGAGGTCAACGGGCTGTACCCGGTCTGGGCGCTCGACTTCGACGCCCGGACGTACGGCGCCATCGACTACCGGAGCCCGAACAGCTTCGTCCGCGAGCTGCCCGCGCCGTTCGAGCTGGTCCAGAAGGCCGGCGAGGCCTACCGCTGGACCGGCGACCGCGACTACGCCGACGACGCGACGCTCGGCACCTACGTCCGCAACACCCTGGGCCCGTTCATCGCCCGCCACCCCGGCCCGATCGACAACGGCGGCCTGCCGATCCCGCAGGCCACCAGCCGCAGCATCTTCGCCGGCACCGCCGGCTACGCCGAGAACGCCACCGGCACCTACGCCGAGGCCGGCGACGCGCTGGGCGCCCAGTACCAGGCCTACCTCGCCGCCGCCACGCTCGCCGACGCCCGGGGCGACGCCGCCTCGGCCGACGGGTACCGCCGGGCCGCCGAGGCACTGCGCACGTACGTCAACACCACCTGGAGCGTGGACCCCGGCCGGCCCGGCGAGGTGGTGCACGGCTACGACACCACCGGCACGCCGATCACCGGCTGGGGCTACGAGGCGAGCGTGCTGATGCCGGTCAAGCAGCTGCTCGACCCCGGGCCGCGCCGGGACGGCCTCCTCGCCGCCATCGACGCCGCCGACTCCGGCCCCGAGCGCTCGGCCAACCTGGAGGCCTACACCTACCTGCCGGACGCCTTCTTCGCCGGCAACGACGGCGCCACCGCCTGGAAGTGGATGCGCTACGTCTACGAGAACGCCGGCGAGCAGCACGCGAGCGGGCGGATGCTCAACGGCGACTACCCCGAGGTCCCGTTCACCCTGCTCGCCCAGACCGTCCAGGGCCTGCTCGGCGTCGAACCGGACGCGGCCGCCGGCACCCTCGCCACCACCTCCCGGCTGCCCGCCCCGACGGGCTGGCTGCAGATCGCCGGCATCCCGGTCGGCGACGGCACGGTGACCGTCCGCCACGACGGCGAACGCGCCAGCACCGTCACCAACACCGGTGCGAAGACGCTCACTTGGGAGGCCCGCTTCCGGGGCCGGCACGCGCACCTCACCGTCGACGGCAAGCCGCGGGACGCCCGCACCGAGGTCGTCGACGGCGTCACCTACACCTACGCCACCGTCACCCTCGCCCCCGGCCGGTCCGCGACCGCGGCCGTCACCGACTGACCCCCACACCGCACCACCCGCGGCCGGCCGGCCCCCCCCCGCCCCCCCCCGCGCCCCCCCCCCCCCCCCCCCCCCCCCCCCCCCCCCCCCCGGCGCGTCACTGCGCGGACAGTCGCGGCGTGCGCGACGGGACCGTGCGCCGGCTGCCCGTCGCCTCGAAGGCCGCGGCGAGGGTCAGCAGGGCGTTGTCGTCGTAGGCGCGGCCCGCGAAGGTCAGCCCGACGGGCATGGCGGTGTCGGTCATGGTGCCCATGGGCACGGTCACGGTCGGGATGCCGAGGTGACGGGGCACCAGGTTGCCGTTCGCGACCCACACGCCGTTGCGCCAGCCGAGGTCGGCGGAGGCCTCGTTCACGTCCATGTCGGCCGGACCGACGTCGGCGACGCTGGGGAACACCACCGCGTCCAGGCGCAGTCCGTCCATCCACTCCTCCAGGTCGACCCGGCGCGTCTCCTCCAGCCCGCGCAGCCCCTCTTCGAGGTGCGGCATGTCGGTGAAGGACGCGTACGGGCGCTCGCGCACGAAGCGCGGGTAGTCGCCGATCGAGTCGTCGAAGCCGGCGTAGCGGTCCGGGAGTTCGCCTTCCTGCTTCGGGAAGATGCGGGCACCGTCGACCTCGGCCAGGCCGGCGAGCCGCGGGTCGCCGTTGGCGCTCAGGAAGTCGTCCCACGCCCAGGCCGACAGGTCCTCGATCTCGACGGTGAGGAAGTCGCGGCCGACCAGGCCGCGGGTGAACAGCGAGGGCGCGCCGGGGCGGTCGGACTCGTAGTTCGACACGACGGGGAAGTCGACCTCGACGACCTCGGCGCCGGCCGCCTCCAGGTCGCGGCGGGCGGCCTCCCACAGGGCGATCACCGAGGGGCGGGTGTCGATCGGCCGGCCGGTCTGGCCGCCGATGCCGCCCTCGGGGTTCGTTCCGGCGTCCGGGTCGGCGTTGATGTACATCCGCGGGACGCCGACGCGCTTGCCGGCGAGCGAGGCGCGTGCGGCCGGTGCGTCGGCGGGCGCGAGCGCCGGGTAGGAGGCGGGGCGCACCCGGGACGCCGCGGGCAGCGGCACCCACGGCTGCGCGCGCCAGAGGTCACCGCGCGTCTCCGGGTCGTCGGCCACGATGACGTCGAGCAGCTCGAACAGGTCGGCCATGGTGCGGGTGTGCGGGACGACGACGTCCATGGTCGGCACCAGCGGCCAGTTGCCGCGCACCGAGATGACGCCGCGGCTGGGCGTGTAGGCGCACAGCGCGTTGTTCGACGCGGGCGCCCGGCCCGAGGACCAGGTCTCCTCGCCGAGGCCGAACGCGCCGAAGGACGCCGCCGTCGCGGTGCCCGAGCCGTTGGAGGAGCCGGAGCCGTAGGCGCTGGTGAGCCAGTCGGCGCTGTACGGGCTCTCCGCGCGGCCGTACACGCCGCGCTGCATGCCGCCGTTGGCCATCGGGGGCATGTTGGTCAGGCCGATGAGGACGGCCCCGCCCGCGCGCAGCCGTTCGATGGCGAAGGCGTCGCGCTGGGCGACGAGGTGCTCGAAGGCGGGCGAGCCGGCCGCCGCCGTCAGCCCCTTCGCGAGGTAGCTGTCCTTCGCGGTGTACGGGATGCCGTCGAGCGGGCCGAGCGTCTCGCCGCGCGCACGGCGGGCGTCGGAGGCCTCCGCCTCGGCGCGGGCGTCCGGGTTCATCACGACCATCGCGTTGAGTGCGGTGGGGGTGCCGGGCCGGTCGTACGCGTCGATCCGCGCGAGGTAGGCGTCGAGCAGGCCGACCGCGGTGGTCTCGCCCTTCTCCAGCGCCGCGCGCAGCTCGGCGATACCGGTCTCCACAACATCGAATCCGCGCGTCATGCGGGTGTCTCCTGGTCGGTCGGGTCGGGGCGGGGCGGGGCGGGGCGGGGCGGGGCGGGGCGGTCGTGCGAGCCGTCCTGCACGAGGTCGGCAGCCGTGTGCTGGAACGTTCCAGCACGTTCCGGTACGGGCACCTTACGCAGTGCTGGAACGTTCCAGCAAGGGAGCGGCGGACCGGAACAGGAGATCGGCGCAGGGCTGCGTCTAGACTTCCGGGCTGTGACCAGCCGCCCCGTGACCCTGATCGATGTGGCCCGGGCGGCCGGAGTGTCCAAGAGCACCGCCTCCAACGCGCTCGGCGGCTCCGGCCGGGTGTCCGGCACCACGCGCGAACGCATCCTGGACGTGGCCCGGGAACTCGGCTACCGGCCGAACACCGCGGCGCGCAGCCTGCGCCGCTCCAGCACCGGCGCGATCGGCCTCCACCTGCCGCGCACCGCCACCCGCCTGGACTACTACATGAACCTGGCGTTCGGCGCGGTCGAACGGGCCAGGGAGGACGGCCTGGACCTCGTCCTGCTGGCGCCCGGCACGGCGTCCGGCGGGGGACTCGCCGCCCGGGTGGACGGCCTGCTGGTGATCGACCCCGAGGTCGACGACCCGTCCGTCCCGGACCTGCTGGACGCGGGCGTGCCGGTGGTCACCGGCGAGCGCTACCTCGGCGGGGGAGTCGCGCCGAGCGGTGCCGTCGTCTGCGACAACGCCGCCTCGCTGGCCGCGCTGCTGGACCACCTCGCCGAGCGGAGAGCCCGCCGCCCGGCCCTGCTGGCCCCCGGCCCCGGCTCCGACTGGGCGGCAGCCCTGCGGGCCGCAGCCGGCGACTGGAGCCGACGCGAAGGCGTCGACGTGGTCGTGCGGACGGTACCGTTCGCGGCCACACCGGCCGAGGCCGAGGCCGCCACCGCGGACCTGATCGCCACCGTCCCGGGCCTGGACGCGGTGGTGTGCGCCCCCGACGGCGCGGTGCCCGGCGTCCTCGCGGCCGCGGCCCACGCGGGCCTGCAGCCGGGGACCGACCTGCTGGTGGCCGTCTGCGTCGACGGCGCGGCAGCGCGCGGTTCGAGCCCCCCGGTTACGGCCGTCGACCTGCGGGCCGCGGAGTACGGGCGCGCCTGCGCGGCCCTGCTCAGCGACCTGCTGGCCGGGACGGCACAGCCCGGCGTCGTACGCCGCCACGACTGGGCCCTGAACATCCGCGCATCCACCACCGGCCGACCCTGAACCCGGCCCCGGGGCGGACCCGCAGCCCCGGTCGTCAGCCAGCCCCGAACACCGGGAGACGGGGCGCCCGCCGGGGCGGGCGCCCGCTCTCCGCCGCGCCCCGACACCCCGGCTAACCTGTGCGGTCAGTACACCTAGAGCTGCGAAGCCCCGCCGTCGACGGGGAACTCCGTTCCCGTCGAGAAGGTCGCACCGAACGCCAGGTACGCGACCGCGGCGGCCACTTCCTCGGGAGTCCCCAGCCGCTGCATCGGGATGGTGCTCCGGAAGCCGTCCTTCGTCGCCTCGACCACGTCGGCGGGCAGCGAGGAGCGGTCCAGGATGCCCGAGTCGATCGGGCCGGGGCTCACGGCGTTGACGCGCACCTTGCGCGGGAGCAGCTCGCGGGCCAGGGTGCGGGTCATCGACCGCAGGGCTGCCTTGCTCGCCGAGTAGACACTGAGCGCGTCGAGGCCCAGGACGTTCACCACCGACGTGGTGAGGACCACGCCGCTTCCCTCGCGCATCAGCGGCGCCAACGCCTGCACGGTGAAGTACGGGCCCTTGGCGTTGATGCCGAACAGCTCGTCGTACATCTCCTCCGTCGTCGAGTCGAACGGCGCGGACGCGGTGACGCCGGCGTTGACGAACAGCGCGTCCACCGTGCCGAACCGCTCCCGGACCGTGTCGGCCAGCGCCTCGATGTCCTTCAGGGACGCGGCGTCGCTGCGGACGGCGATCGCCTTCTTCCCCAACTGCTCCACGGCGGCGTCAAGGGAGGACCTGGTGCGGCCGGTGATCAGGACGTGCGCCCCACCGTCCGCGAACAACCGGGCCGCGGCCAGGCCGATGCCGTTGCTTCCGCCCGTGATCACGATCTTCTTGCCGTCATAAGTGGTCATGCCCTCCAGCCAAATGTCCACCCGCACACCGTGTCCAAGACCTGTTCCGCATGCCGTCATGCCCCGGGCGCATGGCGGCACGCCACGTACCCTGGGCGCATGGACGTCGATCTGCGGCTCGTGCGCTACTTCACGGTCGTGGCGGAGTACGGCAACTTCGGCCGCGCCGCCACCAAGCTGCACGTGGCGCAGCCGTCGTTGAGCCGTCAGATCCAGCGGCTGGAAGCTCAGCTCGGTGTCCGGCTCTTCGACCGCTCGCCGCAGGGCAGCAGCCTCACCGACGCCGGTCAGGCCTACCTTCCCCGGGCCCGGACACTGCTCCAGGAAGCCGAGTACGCCGCCGACGCGGCCAGAGCCGCCGGCCGGTCCCCCGGTATCACCGTCGGCTACGCCGAAGGGCTGGTCATCACCGCCTGTGTGCAGGAACTGCGCCGCCGGCACCCCGACGGCCGGGTGCGCACCCGGCACCTCGACTGGCGGGACACGGACGCCCTCGCCGAGGGGCGGCTCGACGCCCTCGTCGCCTACGGACCCCTGCCCTTTCCCGCGGACGGTTTCCGGGTGACCAGGCTCCACGAGGAGTCGCGGGTGCTCGTCATGCCGGCGAGTCATCACCTGGCGGACGGAAAACCCGTCAGCCTGCGGGCTCTGTCGGACGAGGAACTGGTGGCCTGCGTCAGCACCCCGGTTCTCTGGAGCACGCCCAGGCCGGTCGGCGACCGCCCGGCACCACCCGCGCCCGCGAACGACGACAGCTACGAGGACAAGCTGGAACTCGTCGCCACCGGCCACTGTGTCGCGATCTTCCCCGCCGGCGACCGACGCGCCGCTGCGCGCGAGGACCTCGTCATGGTGCCCGTCGTCGACATCGATCCCTGCGAGGTCGTGCTCGTCACGCGCGCTGACGACCCCAACCCGCTGCTCGGATCCCTGGAAGACGTCGCACGCACCGTGCTCGGCACAGCCTCCCGGCGGGAGAACGACGAACTGCCGGTCGCCTGAGTGCAACGGCGGGCTGGTGCCGGATCCTTGCTCGCCCGGGTGGACACCGAGGCCGAGGCGGCGCCGGGGGCCGGAGCAGTGTGCACTGCTCCGGCCCCCGACGCCGTACCGGCCGGATCAGTACGCGTTGTCGTACGTGTAGAACTTGGTGTGGTCCAGCAGGTCGGCCGGGGTGACGTCCTTCCACGGCTTCATGGTGTCGTTCAGGGCGACCACATTCCTGGTGCTGCGGACCGGCTGGTAGCCCTGGCCCGGGTGGCGGCTCTGCCAGGCGGCCCACAGGCGGTCGATCATGCAGTGGTGCATCCAGAACACCGGGTCGTTGGGCGACATGCCGGTGCTCATGGTGCCGCCGACCCAGACGTGCACCCGGTTGTGCACGTTGACGCCCGCCCAGCCCTCCAGGCTGTTGCGGAAGCCCGCGCTGGCGCTGTTGAACGGCGCGGCGTCGTACGTGGCGATCGCCAGCACGGCGTCCACGTCGGCCCGGGTCGGCAGGTCCTGGCCGCCCTGGCCCAGCCGGCGGATCAGGTAGTTGCGGCTGTCGGGCCGGACGGTGAGCGTCCAGTTGCCGGAGCCCTGCGCGAACGGGCCGGTGGCCACCCGGCCGCCGGTGCCGGTGCCGTCACCGCCGAGGAAGTCCGCTCCCCAGAGCGAGGAGTTCGGGGTGCGGTCGGTGGTCCAGTCCCAGTACGGGAGCGTGACGGTGGCGTCGATCTCCTGCAGGGCGCGCTCGAAGCGCAGCAGGAAGCTGCGGTGCCAGGGCAGGAAGGAGGGCGAGCGGTGGCCGGTGCGCTCGGTGGAGTCGGTGTCGCTCATGATGAAGTCGTTGTGGGTGCTGACGAACGCGTCGTACGCACCTCGGCGCTTGAGTTCCAGGACGGCGTTGACGAAGGCGCGCTTCTCGGCGGGCGTCAGGGTCGACTGGCTCTTGCGGACTGCCATGGTTCTTCCTTCGAGGGTGGTCGGTGCGGAGGCCGGATGGCGGTCGGGAGTCAGGCGGCGAGCGGGGCCAGGTCGGCGCCGTTCAGGGAGTCGACGGCGGCCCGGACCAGCGCCCGCGGCGTGGTGAAGGTCTGGTAGTGGTTGATGACGCTGATCCAGGTGCCGTCCGCGTTGCGCATCATGTGCAGTTCGCGGCCGTCGATCAGCACCATGTAGCCGCTCATCGCGTGGTGGCCGTCGCCGGACATCGGCATGCCCTGGATGCGGCGGCCGCGGAAGACCTCGTCGAAGCTGTCGCCGCCCTCCGTGTCGGCGCCGTTGGCGGGTGCGACGGCGGGGCCGGTGAGGCCCAGGGCGACCGCGCCGGCGGCGACGGCCGTCGCGACGACGGCGCCTTGCAGCATCCGCCGGCGGGTGATCTCGGTGGTGGTGTCTTCGGACATGGCTGTGCCCCCCAGGTGGAAAATGTGAAGAACTTTCAGTGCCCCCGTTTTGGCGGACCGGTCGGCAGCGTCGACTGCCGGACGCGTCGTCGGCGCCGGTCAGGACGGTCCGGTGGCGATCGGCCCGCTCGGAATCATTCCTACCAGTCGTGAGCGAACAGCTCGGATGTGTGATCGGCCTGGGGGCGGAAAGTGATCGTTTCAAGCCGGTCGTGTGAAAGATGTTGCATCTTCTACAGAAGTCAGAGCTTCGGTTCGGGGCGAGTCCCGTGTGCGGAAACCGAAGATCCTACGCCCGGGCGGCCACCGCGCCGCAAGGCCTGCGGCGTTGACGCACCCCTTGTGACGATCGCTACACGAACAGGATGGCGCGATGCGGCAGGCGGCCGCGGACCTGCTGCTATGGCCGCGTGGCGGTCACGGACCCAATGCCTATGCCCGCGCGGCGGTCGCGCGCGCACCTCCGGCGGGCCGCTCAGAGCTGGAGGGTGAACCAGATGGTCTTGCCGCTGCCGCTGGGGCGGACGCCCCAGCCGTCGGCCAGGGCGTCGACGATGATGAGCCCCCGGCCGGACTCCTCGTCGCTGGTGGCGAGGCGGGGGTGGGGCAGCTGGGAGCTGCGGTCGCCGATCTCGACGGTGAGTTCGGTGCTGGTGCGGCGCAGCAGCAGTTCGATCGGCCCCTGGCCGTGCTGGACGGAGTTGGTGAGGATCTCGGACAGCAACAGGCAGGCGTCGTCGGTCCGTTCGGCGCAGCCCCACGTGGTGAGCGTCTTGGTGAGGAAGACGCGGGCCTCGCCGACGGAGGACGGAACGGTGGGCAGGTCGGTGGTGGCGGTGGCCAGCGGGGCGGCGGGCAGCTGCAGCAGGAGGAGGGTGACGTCGTCGTAGTGGCCGTCGGTGTCGGGCAGCACGGCGGACAGGACGCGGTCGGCGACGGCTTCCAGTCCGCCGTTGCCGGTGAAGGCGCGGCCGACGGTCGCGACCAGCTCGGTGATCTGGGCCTCGATGTCGCCGCCGGGGATCTCGACCAGGCCGTCGGTGTAGAGCAGCAGGGTGGCGCCGGGCGGTACGGCCAGACAGGCCTGCTGGTGGGGAATGCCGCCGACGCCCAGCGGGGCGCTCACCGGGGCCGGCAGTGCCCGGATGGTCTCGTGGGGGGCGGCGAGGAGGACGGGCAGGTGCCCGGCCGAGCAGATCGTCACCTCGCCGGTGTCCGGGGCGATGACGAGGTAGCAGCAGGTGACCAGCTGGTCGGGCAGCTCCAGGTCGGTGACGGCCGCGTCCAGGGCCTGCATCAGCTGGCGGGGTTCCATGCCGGTCTTGGCCAGCGCGTGGGCGGCGGAGCGCAGTTGCCCCATGACAGCGGCCGCCTCCAGCCCGCGGCCCATGACGTCGCCGATCAGGACGCCGACGCGGCCGGCGCCCAGGGGGATGAGGTCGAACCAGTCGCCGCCGACCCCGGCGCCCTGGGTGGCGGGCAGGTAGCGGCTGGCGGTGGCCAGGCCCGGGATGGCGGGTGGGGTGCCCATCAGGCTGCGCTGCAGGGTGAGGGCGATGTGCCGTTGCTGTTCGTACAGGGCGGTGAGTTCCGCCTCCGCCCGTTTCCGGTCGCTGATGTCGCGGACGATGGCGCAGGCGCCGGTCACCGTGCCGTCGGCGGTCCGGGTGGGCCACAGGGTCACGTCCACGTCGATCAGCCGGCCGCTGCGGGTGACCCGCAGCGTCTCGAAGTGCTCGACCTTCTCGCCGTCCCCCAGCCGCTTCAGCAGCGCCGTGATCTCCTCCCGGTGCTCGGGCGTGGCCAGCATGGCCACATGGCGGCCGAGCGCCTCGGCGGCCGTGTAGCCGTACAGGGAGTGGGCGGCGGCGTTCCAGTAGGTGATGCGGCCGTCGAGGGTCTTGGCGAGGATGGCGTCCTGGGAGGACTCGACCAGCGCGGCGAGCTCGTTGATGCGGGCTTCGGCGGCCTTGCGGTCGCTGACGTCGCGTACGGCGGCGGAGAAGAGCAGGCCGTCCGCGGTCTCCAGGGGGCTGAGGCTGATCTCGACGGGGAACTCGGTGCCGTCCTTGCGCAGGCCGTGCAGTTCCAGTCCTGCGCCCATCGGGCGGACCTGCCGGTTCGCGGCGTACTCGTCGCGGTGCCGGTGGTGCTGGTCCCGGAAGCGGGTGGGTACCAGCAACTCCACGGAGCGTCCGAGCAGTTCCTTGCGCGGGTATCCGAACAGGGCCTCCGTCTGGGCGTTGACCAGGGTGATGGTTCCCGCGTCGTCGGTGATCACCATCGCGTCCGGCGCCGCCTCCAGCAGTGCACGGAAGCGGGCTTCGGCGGCCTTGCGGTCGCTGACGTCGCGTACGGCGGCGGAGAAGAGCAGGCCGTCCGCGGTCTCCAGGGGGCTGAGGCTGATCTCGACGGGGAACTCGGTGCCGTCCTTGCGCAGGCCGTGCAGTTCCAGTCCTGCGCCCATCGGGCGGACCTGCCGGTTCGCGGCGTACTCGTCGCGGTGCCGGTGGTGCTGGTCCCGGAAGCGGGTGGGTACCAGCAACTCCACGGAGCGTCCGAGCAGTTCCTTGCGCGGGTACCCGAACAGCGCCTCCGTCTGGGCGTTGACCAGGGTGATGGTCCCCGCGTCGTCGGTGATCACCATCGCGTCCGGCGCCGCCTCCAACAAGGAACGGAAGCGTTCCTCCACCGTCCCGACAGCCGTCCCGACAGCCGTCCCCGCGGCCGTCGTGACACCCCGGCAGCCCGTCCCCTGGCCCGCAGCCGTGTCCTCGTCCGGTCTCCGGCCCACCACGTCGCCCACGCCTGCTCCCTTGCCTTGCCGTACCGGCGGTGCTGCTCCACCCCAGCGCATCAGGACTCCGGGCGCTTACCTATATCCGCAATTGGCTGCTGACATTTCAATATTTCCGAAAGAAGATCATAAATGACCAATTACCGCGTGGCTTGGGCCCGCTCACCCCTGCGGCAGTGACCTGGCGGCTTCAGAAACCGCTATGAGACATGTCAATGGCGAAGCCCCGGCCAACGGATTCCGTCATGATGCATCGACGGCCGCTCCCCGTCACGCGAAATTCACAGACCGGGGTCTACTCGCATAGACAGCGGTGGGCCATCCTGGTGCGATGCCGGCGCTCGCGCCGGAGCACTGCCGCGTCACAGCACTGCGTACGACCCTTTCGTCCGGGCCGGTTCCGTGGGCCCGGCACCGGACCTCCCGCCCTCCCGCCCGCCCACCGGGGCGCAGCAGGAGGGCGGAGGTCGAGTCGGAGGAACACCAACTCACCGGGAGATGCAGATGAAGCCACGCACCGCCGCCACCGTCGTCGTCCTGGCCCTGGCCGGCCTCGCCCTCTCGGCGCCCACGGCCGGCGCCAGCGGCACCAAGCTGTCGCAGGCGACGGCCGCCGCCCAGTTCAGGAACGCCGGCATCACCTGGAGCTCCAGCGGTGGCTGCACCACCAGGTCCAACTCCACCTGCACCTCGTTCGAGCAGATCAACTCGGGCACGGTGAGCACCGTCATCACCCTCAAGCAGGCCAGCGGCTGCGCCATCAACATCACGGGCGGGACCGAGGTGGGCCACGCCTCCGGCACCTACAGCCACTACAACGGCTACAAGGTCGACATCTCCCGCAGCTCCTGCATCGACGGCTACATCCAGAACAGCTTCACCTACATCGGCTACCGCGGCGACGGCTACCCGCAGTGGAAGGCCGCCTCGGGCAACCTGTACTGCAACGAGGGCAGCCACTGGGACATCCTCGTCTACTGACGCCGACCCGACCCCGGGTGCCGGCTCCCCAGGGGGCGCCGGCACCCGCGGCGTGTCCTGCGGATCCTGTCCGCGGCACCACACCGGACCGCTGCCGGAGCACCGGCAGCCGGCGTCGGCCTGCGCTCGGATGCGCTCGGACGCGCACAGGTGCGCTCAGAAGTGCAGCGCGCCGATGTCGCGGACGGTCCGGGCGAGGGCCCGGATGAGCTCGTTCTCGGTGTCGCGGCGCCACACCAGACCGTAGGGAATCGTCCCCATCTCGGGAATGGGGACGAACTGCACATGGGACATGGACCAGTAGCGGGTGACGTGGGACGGGAAGGGGTGGACGATCTCGCCGGTGATGACGAGATGGATCAGCTCGTCGGCGTTGGTGGCCGACTCGATGCGTTCGATCTCCTTGCCCCGGGGCGTGTAGAACGAGAGGTAGCCGTCCTCCCAGAAGTCGGGCATCGCGGGGGGCATGGCATGGCCGAAGTCCCCCAGCGCCTCGACCGAGATCTGGGGTCGTCCGGCGAGTTCGTGGTCCGCGGCGACGGCCAGCACACGAGGGTCGTGGAAGAGGACCGGGCCCGTGGTGAGATCGGGCTCGTTCACCGGTAGCCAGGTGACGAAGACGTCCATGTCGCCGTCGCGGAGCCGCTCGAACGGTTCGACGTACGGCGCCCTGCGGATCTGCAGCTCCCACTCGGGGTGGCGGGAGCGGAACCCCTCCCAGTAGTGGTGCAGGTCGGGCACGTTGAAGGGCATCATGCCGACCCGCAGACGTGCGGTCTTGCCGCGGGCGGCCAACCGGGCACGTTCGAGGCTGTCCCGCAGGTGCGTGTGGACCGGCCGCAGATCGGCGCACAGCTGCCGGCCGAGCGGGGTCAGGCGGACCTGACGGCGGTTGGAGCGGTCGAACAGCAGACCGCCGATCTGCCGCTCCTGACGGGCGATCACCTGGCTGACCCGCGCCTGGGTGAGGTGCAGCCGGGCGGCTGCTCTGCCGAAGTGCAGCTCCTCCGCCAATGTCAGGAATATCTCGATCTCGCGCATCTCCATGCTGTCGAACCCCCCGTCATAAGCACGATTTATCGGATCTTACTGATCTTGGACGTTGATGGCTTCGACGGTCGACTGAAGGATCGTCAGCAGACCCCAACCCCTACCGGACCGGAGTGCCATGACCATCGTCGACACCGAGAAGTCACCCACCACGTCAGGCGGCGACCGGGTGCCTCTCACGAGCTGGCTCGCCGTCGTCACCATGGCGGTCGGGACGTTCGCGCTGGTGACGGTCGAGTCACTGCCGGTGGGGCTGCTTCCCCTCGTCGGAGGAGACCTCCACGTCTCCGAGGGCACCGCGGGCCTGATGGTGACCGTCCCCGGCCTGGTCGCCTCCGTCACGGCGCCGCTGCTCCCGGTGGCGATCGGACGGCTCGACCGGCGGGTCGCGCTGATCGGCCTGATCACCCTGATGGTCCTGGCCAACGGACTGTCGGCCGTGGCACCCGACTTCACCGTCCTGCTGGGCGCGCGCTTCCTCATTGGGATCAGCATCGGCGGCTTCTGGTCGCTCGCCGCCGGCCTCGCCGTGCGGCTGGTGCCGGACCGGTTCGTCCCCCGGGCCATGTCGGTGGTCTTCGGCGGCGCAACGGCGGCCAACGTCCTCGGCGTACCGGCCGGGACGCTGATCGGCGGTCTCGCGGACTGGCGCACCGCGTTCGTGGCCGCGGGCGCACTGGGCCTCCTCGTGCTGGTGGGCCTGCTCTTCCTGCTGCCTTCGATGCCCGCCCGACAGGTCGTCCAGCTGCGCACCCTGCCGCAGCAGTTCCGCCACCCCGTCGTACGCGCCGGCGTCATCGCCACGTTCCTCCTGGTCGGCGGCCACTTCGCCGCCTTCACCTTCGTCAGCCCGGTCCTGCGGACCGTCTCGGGGATCGGCGAGGGCGCGATCGGCCCGCTCCTGCTCGGCTTCGGCGTCGCCGGCATCCTCGGCAACTTCCTCGCCGGCGCGGCCGCGGAGCGGAACGTCCGCGCGACCATCGTCACCCTCAGCGTCCTGCTCACCGCGGTCCTCGCGGTCTTTCCCCTCGCCGGCCGCACCCCGGTCGGCGGGACCCTGCTGCTGCTGGGCTGGGGGCTGGCCTTCGGCGGCGTGCCCGTCGGCGTCCAGACGTGGATCCTCAAGGCGGCACCCGACTCGGCCGAGGCGGCCACCGCCCTGAACACCTCCGTCTACAACCTGGCCATCGCCCTCGGGGCCCTGCTCGGCGGAGTCGTCGCCACCGGCCTCGGCACGAGCGCCGTCCTGACGGCCGGGGCCCTCTTCGCCCTCCTCACCGTTCTCGCCGTCCGGAGCGCACCGCGCGCCTGAACAGCGTGCCGTGTCCGCCCGGCGCGCCTGAACAGCGTGCCGCGTCCGCACCGCGCACCTGAACAGCGTGCCGCGTCCGCCCGGCCACCCACACCCTCACGATCTCCCGAAGACAGGAGCACCGACCGTGCACGCCCCCGCCCGACCCACCAGCCGCGTCTGGTTCATCACCGGCGCCAGCCGCGGTCTCGGCCGCGCCTTCGCCGAGGCGGCCCTGACGGCCGGCGACCGCATCGTGGTCGCCGCCCGCACCACGACCGCGCTGGACGAGCTCGCGAGCGCCCACCCCGGCCGGGTCCTGCCCCTCACGCTGGACGTGACCGACCGGGAAGCCGTGTTCGCCGCCGTCGCCGCGGCGGTCGGCCACTTCGGACGGCTCGACATCGTCGTCAACAACGCCGGAATGCTCTCGATGGGCATGGTCGAGGAGTTCACCGAAGCCGAGGCGCGCGCCCAGCTGGACGTCAACTTCTTCGGCGCGCTCTGGGTGAGCCAGGCCGTCATGCCCGTGCTGCGCGAACAGGGCTCCGGTCACCTCGTGCAGGTCTCCAGCATCGCCGCCCTGGGCGGCTTCCCCAGCACCGGCCTGTACAGCGCCGGCAAGTTCGCGCTGGAAGGCCTCAGCGAAGCCCTCGCGGCGGAGGCCGCCTCCTTCGGGGCCAAGGTGAGCATCCTCCAGCCCGGCGGCTACTGGACCGACCTCTACACCGCGATGCACAGCACGAGTCCCCTGGAGGCGTACGCGCCGCTCCGGGAGAAGCTGGCCGAGCAGTTCGCCGAGGGCTCGGTCGACAGCGATCCGAAGCTCGCCGCGGCCGCGCTGATCGAGCTGGTCGACAGCGACGAGCCGCCGCTGCGCCTCCTCCTGGGCAGCATGGTCTACGACCTCGCCTTCGACATCGCCCGCACCCGCATGAACACCTGGGCGGCGTGGGAACACGTCAGCCGCGCCGCGGAACACGCGATCACCGGTCCGGCCTGACGGCCCGGGAAGAGGCAGCATGTCGTTCCGCACCACGGCCGACGTCGTCCACCGCTTCAACCGCGCCTTCATCCACCACGACGTCTCGCTGCTCGTCGACCTGCTCGCCGACGACTGCGTGATGGAGACGAAACAGCCCGCCCCCGACGGGGCCCGCTACGAAGGCCGCGCCGCGTGCCTGCAGTTGTGCAGGGCGCTCGCCGAGGACCGCACCAGGCAGTACGAGCCGGAGGCCGTCGTCGTCACCGGTGAGCGGGCGACCGTCCGCTGGCGCTGCCGCTTCGGCGACGGCCCGGCCGACACGGTCCGCGGCGTGACGCTCACCCTCGTCCGGGACGGCCTGATCGTCGAGGCCCTCGGCTACAGCAAGACCTCGGACGGCAGCTCGGACGGCAGCCGGCCGGGCGAGGCCGAATCCACGGACACCATCGGGAGTCAGGACATGCGTGTGTTGTTGGTGGCGTACGGTTCGCGCGGGGACGTCGAGCCGATGCTCGGACTCGCCACCGCCCTGCGTGACCTCGGCGCCGAGGTACGGGTGTGCGCCCCACCCGACTTCGCGGAACTGTCGGCCGGCGTCGGCATCCCCCTGGTGCCGCTCGGCCGGTCGCTGCGCGAGACGGCGACCAAGGCGGTGACCGGCACGGCGAAGCCCCCGGCGGAGAGCCTGTCCGAGCGCGCGGCCCGGATGGTCGCCGCCACGTACGAATCCGTCGTCGCGGCAGCCGAGGGATGCGACGCAGTGGTGGCGACCGGTCTGATCCCGGCAGCCGCCGCCGCCCGGTCGGCGGCCGAGGAACTGGGCATCCCCTACCTGTTCGTCGCCTTCTTCCCGAGCTATCTGCCGTCGCCGCACCACCCGCCGCTCGCGTGGCCGGGCCGGCCGCTCCCGCCGGACACGACCGACAACCGGGTGCTCTGGGACCAGAACGCGGAAGACCTGAACGCGCTGTTCGGCGAGGCGATCGACACCCACCGGGCGGCCGTCGGCCTGCCGCCGGTGGACGACGTCCGCGGCCACGTCCTCACCGACCGTCCGTGGCTGGCGGCCGACCCGCTGCTCAGCCCCTGGCCGCAGTCCGCGGACCTCGACGTGGTGCAGACCGGGGCATGGATCCGGCCGGACGAACGGCCGCTCCCCGCCGAGCTGGAGGCCTTCCTGGACGCCGGCGAACCACCCGTCTACGTGGGCTTCGGCAGCATGCCCGTGCGCGACGCGCCGGACGTCGCCCGGGCGGCCGTCGAGGCGGTCCGCGCCCTGGGGCACCGCATCCTCCTCTCCCGCGGCTGGGCCGACCTGGCGTCGACCGACGAGGACGGCGACTGCTTCCCGGTCGGCGAGGTCAACCACCAGGCGCTGTTCGGCCGGGTCGCCGCCGTGGTGCACCACGGCGGCGCCGGAACCACCACGACGGCCGCCCGGGCCGGTGCACCCCAGGTCGTGGTGCCCCAGATGGCGGACCAGCCGTACTGGGCCGGCCGGGTGGCCGAGCTGGGTATCGGCGTGCTGCACGAGGGCCCGACCCTGACCTTCGACTCCCTGTCCGCCGCGCTCGGCAAGGCCCTGACCCCCGGCATCCGCGCACGGGCGAGGGACCTGGCCGCCGCGATCCGCACCGACGGCGCGACGGTGGCCGCGGAGCTGCTGCGGAACACCGTCGATCCCTCGTAACCCCCTGCTGCTGCACCTCTGTCGATCATTCGAAAGGAAGAAACGTGAAGGTACTCGTACTGGGTTCCACCGGCTACATCGGGTCCGCCGTGACACGGCGGCTGACGGCGGACGGCCACCAGGTGGTCCACTTCGTCAAGGACGCCGGGCGGCTCGGCCCCGACGTGGCGTCGCGCGTGGGTGATCTGGGCGACCCGGCCTCGCTGCGGGCCGCCGTCACCGATGACATCGATGCCGTGCTGAACCTCGCCACGCCGACCGGCGACGAGACGGCGGACGCGGCGGCCGTGGACGCGCTGACCGAGCGGTTGCGCGGCACCGGGCGGGCGTTCGTGTACACCAGCGGTGTGTGGGTGCTCGGCGCCACCGGGGACACCGTGGTCGACGAGGACGCCGCCACGAACGCGATCGCCATCGTCGGCTACCGCCCGCGCATCGAGCAGCGCGTCCTGGCGACCACCGCCGGGGACGTGCGCGCCGTGGTGCTGCGGCCCGGCATCGTCTACGGCCACGGCGGCGGCATACCCGGCCTGATGACCGGCTGGGCGAAGGAGCACGGCACCGGCCGGTACGTCGGCTCGCCGGCCACCCGCTGGCCGATGGTGCACGTGGACGACCTCGCCGAGCTGTTCGTGCTGGCCCTGACCAAGGCCGAGCCGGGGAGCGTGCTGCACGGCGTGGCCCACGAGGCCGTGCCGGTCGCCGCGCTCGCCGCCGCCACCGACATCGCCGCGGGGGGCACCGGCCGGGCCGAGACCTGGCCGCAGGAGCAGGCAGCCGACGTCGTGGGCGCCCCGTTCGCCGAGGCCCTGGCGCTGAACCAGGTCGTGTCCGGGCGCCGCGCCGTCACCGAGCTGGGCTGGCGGCCCAGCCGACCGTACGTCCTGACCGAGCTGGCCGAGCCGGCCGAGCTGGCCGAGCCGACCGAGCTGACCGAGCTGACCGGAGGCGACCGTGGCTGACCTCACCGGCTCCACCCTGCCCATCTGCCGCACCTGCGGCACCCAGTACGCCGACACCCGCCCCGACTGCCCGGTCTGCCTGGACGAACGCCAGTACGTCGGGGCCGACGGCCAGCAGTGGACCAGCCTCGCCGAACTGCGCGCCGAGGGCCACGAGGGGCGCTTCGAGGAGCAGGGCCCCGACGTGCTCGGCATCGGCTGCACCCCCTCCTTCGCCATCGGCCAGCGGGCCCTGCTCGTGCGCACGGCCGGCGGCAACGTGCTGTGGGACTGCGTGCCCTACCTCGACGACGCGGTGATCCGCGAGGTGGAGAAGGCCGGCGGGATCGACGCGATCGTCGTCAGCCACCCCCACTTCTACTCCGCCGTCGTCGAGTGGGCCCACGCCTTCGACGCGCCCGTCTACCTGCACGAGGCCGACCGGCAGTGGGTCGGCCGCCCCGACCCCGCCCTGCACTTCTGGAACGGCCGGACCCACCGGCTGACCGACGAACTGACGCTGATCAACCCCGGAATCCACTTCCCGGGCAGCACGGTCATGCACCGGAACACGGGGGAGGGCGCGCTGTTCACGGGCGACGTGGTCAACGTCTGCCCGGACCGCCGCTGGGTCACGATCATGTACAGCTACGCCAACCACATCCCGGAGCGCCCCGACGCCGTGCGCGCTGCCGGCGAACTGCTCTCCGGCTACCGCTTCGAGCGGATCTACGGGGCGTGGTGGGACCGCGTCGTCACGAGCGACGGCAACGAGGTCCTGGCCCGGTCGGTGGACCGGTACCTGCGCTTCGAACAAGGACTGCCGACGGAGTCCCGCTCCTGACGACGACGGAACACGTCCACCAGCACTGACCACAGCACGCCGCAGAACGACCGGCCTGCCGGGCGGACGGGCACAGCGCCCGGCCTCGGACATCACGGGGCCTTCGGCACCGTCCCCCGGCAGGCTGTCGGGCTGTCGATGCGGCTGGACGGGTGTAGTTCGGCAGCCGACTTCGGCGGCCTCCGGCCGAAGCGGCGGGCCGCCCGGTTACATGAGCCTGCGCCGCGGTGCGGGGCGTGCCGGCGTCGTTCACGGCCCCGGGCCCGACGGACGAAAGAGCACAATGGCAGAGCGCGACCCTCGCAACCGCACCAGCCGCAGCCCTCGACGTCGCGGACGCGCCGCCGCCGTGGTCGCGGCCGCCGCGCTGGTGGCCGCCGCGGGACCGGGATTCGGGACCGGCGCGGCCGCCCTGGCACCCGGCACCCAGTTCACGCCGCTGACGGCCGCGGTGATGACCGAGCCGACGCCGTTCGACGCCACGGACGGCAGGACGCACCTCTCCTACGAACTGCTCACCACGAGCGCACTGTCCAGCAGCACCCCGCTGCGGCTCGACCGGGTCGACGTCCAGGACGCCCGCACCCACCGGGTCATCGGCTCGCTGAGCGGGCAGCCGCTGGCCGACGCCGCCAATCCGGTGGGCGACCCCCTGCCCGGTGCGGACGCGTACACCCCGGCGCCCCCGGGGCCCACGCCGACCGTCATCCAGGGCTCCCAGCAGTGGATCATCTGGCTCGACCTGACCCTCGACCGCGGTCAGCCGGTGCCCGAGGTCCTCGAACACCACCTCTCGGGTGCCGTCCTGACCTCCTCCGGCCCGTCCGCGTTCGAGGAGACGGTGCAGGCCACCCCGACCTCCCGCACCGCGCCGTTGAACCTGAACGCGCCCGTCCGCCCCGGCACCTGGTACGCCAGCGAGTCCTGCTGCGGCAACACCCACCACCGGCGCGGCCTCGCCCCGATCAACGGCCGCTTCGACGTGCCGCAGCGCTTCGCGATCGACTGGTACCGGCTCGGCGAGCAGGGACAGGCCTGGGAGGGCGACCCCGCGCGGCTCACCAGCTACCTGAGCTACCGCCAGCCGGTCGTGGCCGCGGCCGGCGGCAGAGTGGTGGAGGTCCAGGACGGAATCCCGGACAACCCGCCGCCCGTCACGCCGCCCGTCCCGCCGATCGAGGACACCGTCGGCAACCACATCACCCTGGAAGTCGCACCGGGCCGCTACCTGCTCTACGCCCACCTAGAAGCCGGCACGCTCGACGTCCGGGAGGGCGACTGCGTCGAACCCGGCCAGGTCCTCGGACTGATCGGCAACAGCGGCAACTCCACCACACCCCACCTGCACTTCCAGGTGACCACCACGGCCGACTTCTTCCCGACCGACAGCCCGCCGTTCACCTTCCGGAGCTTCCGCGTCCTCGGACAGGTCGAACCCCGGATCTGGGACGACAACCTGGGCCTGCAACCGACCGGCGTCCTCCCGATCACACCCTCACCGTACGAGGGCCCCCACCGTGCGCAGTACCCGCTCGACCGCGAGGTGCTGGAGTTCTGACCGCACGTTGCGGGGGCTGACGGCGGCCGAGGCCCGGAACAGCCCCATCTCACCGTGGTCTCCGACTCCGTTGCCGTGCAACAGGTTCGCCTGCACGCGCTCACTCAGCCGGGCCACGTCCCCGCCTTCTCCGGCCGCGACCGGATCGGGGAGTCGGCGAACGCGATACCGGCCTCGGGGATCAACGGAACGGCCGTGGGCGCCAAGCCCTCGGCGGCACGGCACATCTGCTCGGTCCCGATGGCACGAAAGGCTCCACCCAGGTGAGCGGGTGGAGCCTTTCGGCATTGGTTCGCTTCAGTTGTCGATCTGCCGGCGGATACGGCGTGCGGGGGCTCTCGGGGGTTTCTGCGGAACGGTCGGTGTGCTCGTCCATCGGATGTCTACCGGCGCTTCGCACACTCGTCGGCAGCAAGCTCGCTGATCGTCTGAAAGCCCGACAGCAGCTGTCCACAGCTGACGTGACGTCGACGGGCCGCAATGACTCCGCCCGGTTTCCCCTTGAGCTTCCTGAAACCCCGCCCGGCCGGGGCGGGTGCGCTTCGGGCGGACGGCACGGCCGGGGCCTGTGCCCGTCCGGTGTCCGGTGGAGTGCTGCGCGCGCCGTTCTGGAGAGGAGTTGGCCTCGTGAGGCCCGAACTGAGTCAAGAGGATGAGAGCCGAGCCGCTACCGCGCTCTCGTCGGCCGGTCTGCGTGCCGTGGTCTGTGTGCCGCAGCTGTTCGAGGAGCGGGTACGGGCCAGTCCTGATGCGGTGGCTGTCGTCGACCGCGACGGGTGCGTGACGTACGCGGGGCTTGACGCTGCCGCCGACCGGTTGGCCGGAGTGCTGGTGGAGCGAGGTGCGGGCGCCGAGAGCGTGGTCGCGGTGAACCTGCCGCGCGGGCGTGAACTGGTGACGGCGGTGCTGGCCGTGCTGAAGTCCGGTGCCGCCTACCTGCCGCTCGACCCGGCGCTGCCGGTCGAGGGCCGCAGGTACCAGCTGGAGGCCGCCGGTGTCGCCCTGCTGATCGGGCCCGAGGGCTGTGCGGGGGTCAAGGGGGTCGAGGGGGCCAACGCGGTCGAGGTGGTCGACCCGGCCGTCGGCGGGCCGGCCGGGCGCTCCGCGCAGAGCCCGGCGGTGGCGGTCGCTCCCGGCGACCTCGCCTATGTGATCTTCACTTCGGGTTCGACCGGGCGTCCCAAGCCGGTGGCCGTCACCCACGGGTCGCTGGCCAACCACGCGGTTGCCGTCGGCGCGGCCTTCGCCCTGACCGCAGCCGATCGGGTGCTGCAGTTCGCCGCGCCGGGGTTCGACGTGTTCGGCGAGGAGGTGTTCCCGACCTTGCTGGCCGGCGCCCGGGTGGTGGTGGCTCCCGATTCGGTGCCGTCGCCCGCGGAGCTGGAGGAGCATCTGTGCCGTGAGCGGGTCACGGTGGCCAACGTGCCGACGCCGTACTGGGACCAGTGGGTCCGCGATCTCGACGCCGAACCGCGGGAGGTGCCCGAGGCCCTGCGGCTCCTGGTCGTGGGCAGCGACACCGGGCACACCCGTACGCTGGCCGGCTGGCGACGGCATACCCCGGTGCCCGTGGTCAACGCCTACGGGCTGACGGAGACCACCATCACCGCCACACTCCAGGCGTTCACCGGGGAGTCGATACCCGAGGGGGAGACGCTGCCGATCGGGCGGCCGGTGGCCGGGGCGCGGGCGTATGTGCTGGACGCCGATCTGGAGCCGGTTGCGGCGGACACCCGGGGCGAGCTGTACGTGGGTGGGGCGGTGCTGGCCCGCGGGTACCTCGGGCAGCCGGGGCTGACCGCCGACCGTTTCGTGCCGGACCCGTTCGGCAAGACGCCGGGCGGGCGGCTCTACCGCACCGGCGACCTCGTGGTGCTGCGCGCCGACGGTGCCCTGGCCTTCGTCGGGCGGGCCGACGACCAGGTGAAGATCCGCGGCCGGCGGGTCGAACCGGCGGAGATCAGTGCGGCCCTGTGCACGCACCCGGCGGTGCGTCAGGCGTACGTGCGGGCGGTGGACGACGGGGCGGACGGCAAGCGGCTGGTCGCCTACGTGGTCGCCGCCGAGGTCGAGTCGTCGCAGCTGCGCGCCCATCTGGCCATGAGTCTGCCGACCGCGATGGTCCCGGCCTCCTACGTGGTGCTCGACGAGCTGCCGCTGACCGCGAACGGCAAGATCGACCACAGGGCGCTCCCGGTGCCGACCGCCGGCGACGCCACGTCCGGCGACGCCACCGCCGGCGACGCCACGTCCGGCGACGCCACGTCCGGCGACACCACCGCCGGCGACGCCAACTCCGGCGCACCGCAGGCGGTGGCGCTGACCGGCCTGGAGGAGCAGATAGCGGCCGTGTGGCGTGAGGTGCTGCAGGTCGGCCAGGTGGGGCCGGACGACAGCTTCTTCGAGATCGGCGGTCACTCGCTGCTGCTCGTCCAGGTGCAGCGCAAGCTCAGCGGGGCGCTGGGACGCCGGGTTCCCGGCGTCGCGCTCTTCGCGCACCCGACCGTCCGCAAGCTCGCCGCCCATCTGCGCGACGGCTCCGGGCCGGCCGTCGGCGCGCCCGGTGACGAGCGTGCCGATGAGCGCCGCAGCGGGTACGCCCGGCTCCAGCAGCGCCGCGCCGCCCGCCGGAGCGCCGGAGGTGCCCGATGACGCAGGCGGCACAGCCGGTGGTTCCGGACAGCCCCTTCCTCGCCGTCGTCGGGATGGCCGGGCGGTTTCCCGGAGCGCGTGACCTCGGGGAGTTCTGGGACAACCTGGTCAAGGGCACGGAATCGGTCACCCGCTTCCCCGGCGACCCGTCCACTCCCGAGTACGTCCCCGCGCTCGGAGTACTGGAGGACGCGGACGGGTTCGACGCGGCGTTCTTCGGCTACTCGCCGCGCGAGGCGCTGATCCTCGACCCGCAGCAGCGGCTGTTCCTGACCTGCGCCTGGGAGGCGCTGGAGGACGCCGGGTACGACGCCCGGGCCTGTGCCGGGCCGGTCGGCGTGTATGCGGGCAGCAGCCAGACCGGCTACCTGGAGACGCTGACGGCCCACCGCGACCGGCTCGGCCCGGTCAGCGAGTGGCAGCTGCGGCTGGGGACCGGCATCGACTTCCTCACGTCGCGGGCAGCCCACCGGCTCGGTCTCACCGGGCCGGCGGTGACGGTGCAGACCGCCTGCTCCACCTCCTTGGTCGCCGTTCATCTCGCCGCGCAGGCGCTGCTGTCCGGCGAGTGCGACCTGGCTCTGGCCGGCGGGGCCAGTGTCAACGTCCCGGCGCGCCTGCCCGAGTACTCCGAGGGCGGTGTCATCTCGCCCGACGGCCGCTGCCGGGCCTTCGACGCCCGGGCCCGTGGGACCGTCGCGGGCAACGGTGTCGGCATCGTGGTCCTCAAGCGGCTCGCCGACGCACTTCAGGACGGCGACCACATCCGTGCCGTCCTGCGCGGCACCGCGGTGAACAACGACGGCACGGACAAGGTGGGCTTCACCGCGCCGGGAGTGGCCGGCCAGGCCGAGGTCATCCGCGCGGCCCACCTGGTGGCCGACGTCGAGCCGGACAGCATCGGCTACGTCGAGGCGCACGGGACCGGGACGCCGCTGGGTGACCCGATCGAACTGGCCGCGCTGACCCAGGCCTTCCGGCGCGGCACCGACCGGCGCGGGTTCTGCCGGATCGGGTCGGTGAAGACCAACATCGGCCACACCGACGCGGCCGCCGGGGTGGCGGGCTTCATCAAGGCGGTGCTGGCCGTCCGGCACGGCCTGATCCCGCCGAGCCTGCACTACACCTCACCCAACCCGGAGATCCCCTTCGCGGACGGCCCGTTCGTGGTGAACACCGAACCGTACCGGTGGCGCCCCGACGGTCCCCGCCGGGCCGGGGTCAGCTCGTTCGGGATCGGAGGCACCAACGCGCACGCGATCCTGGAGGAGCCGCCCGCGCGACCCCGCCCGCCCGCCGCGCCCGCGAGCCAGCTGCTGGTGCTGTCCGCCCGGACGGCCCCCGAGCTGGACCGCGCCGCCGCCAGGCTCGCCGAGCACCTGCAACGGCAGGCCGCCGGCGCCGCCGACCCCGGCCGGGAGCTGGCCGACACGGCCTGGACGCTGCAGACCGGCCGCCGCGCCTTCGTGCACCGCCGGTTCGCCGTGGCCGCCGACCACACCGAGGCGGTCGAAGCACTGACCGGGGCCGGCACCTTCGGCCACCCGCCCGTGGGCGGCGAGCGGCCGGTGGCGTTCGTCTTCCCCGGGCAGGGCGGACAGCACGTCGGCATGGGCCGCGAACTGTACGAGAACGACCCGGTCTTCCGCGCCGAGGTCGACGCGTGCTGCGCGCAGCTCGCGCCCACGCTCGGCCTGGACCTGCGGGCGGTCCTGTACCCGGCCGGCGAGCAGCAGAGCGCGGCGGCCGAAGAGTTGCTGCGCGACATGAGCGTGGCCCAGCCGGCCGTCTTCGTGGTGGAGTACGCGCTCGCCCGGATGTGGGAGCAGCGAGGGGTACGGCCGGCGGCCGTCGCCGGACACAGCCTCGGTGCCTTCGCCGCCGCATGCGTGGCCGGTGTGCTCTGCCTGCCCGACGCGCTGCGGCTGGTCGCCGAGCGCGGCAGGCTGCTTCAGGGCCTGCCCGTCGGGGCGATGCTGGCCGTGCCGCTGCCCGAGCGCGACGTCACCGGACTTCTCGGCGACGGCCTGGAGCTCGCGGCCGTCAACGGACCCGACCAGTGCGTCGTGTCCGGGCCGCGGGGGGCGGTCGACGCGCTGTTCGCACGGCTGACGGAGGACGGCGTCGACGCGCGCCTGCTGCACATCGCCGCCGCCGGACACAGCGCTCTGGTGGAGCCGATCCTCGACCGGTTCGCCTCCGTGGTCGCCGAACTCGACCTCAGGGCGCCGTCGATCCCCTGGGTCGGGGACACCACCGGGGAGTGGGTCCGCACGGACCGCGTTCCGGGCGTCGAGTTCTGGACCGCCCACATGCGCCGGGCGGTGCGCTTCGGCGACACCCTCGCCACCCTGCTCGCCGAGCCCGGCCGGATCCTGCTCGAAGTCGGCCCCGGCCTGACCCTGACGACTCTGGCCCGCCGGCACCCGGCTCGCACCGAGGGCCACCTGGCGCTGCCGAGCCTGCCGCACCCCGCCGGCGAGCAGTCCGCCCTGCGGACCTCGCTGGCCGCCGCCGGACAGCTGTGGGCGGCCGGCGTCGAGCTCGACTGGCCGCGGCTGCACGAAGGCCACCGGCCGGGCCGGACTCCGCTGCCGACCTACCCGTTCAGCCCGCAGCGGTACTCACCGCTCCCCACCGACAACCCGGCGCCGACCGTCACCGCCCGGCCCGCGCCGACCGTCCCGAAGCCCGCACCGGACGGCGACACCGAAACACAGCTCGCCCGGATCTTCGGTCAACTGCTCGGACTGGAGCACGTGGCGGCGCAGGACGACTTCTTCGACCTGGGCGGGGACTCGCTGATCGCCGTTCAACTCGCCTCCGCCGTCCGCGCGGCCTTCGGCGTACGCATCACCGTCAAGCAGGTCTTCACCGCCCCCACTCCGCGCCGACTGGCCCGGGTGATCGACGCCGCCCGGCAACCGGCCTGAACCGTCATGCGACACACCGACCCGAGGGACAGCCATGTTCGAGGACGACGACGACCGGACCTACGAGGTGGTCCGCAACACCGAGGAGCAGTACTCCGTCTGGCCGGCCGGCCGGGCGCTACCCGCCGGGTGGGAGCGGACGGGCGGACGGGGCAGCAAAGCGGACTGCCTCACCCTGATCGACGGCCTGTGGAGCGACCTCCGACCGAAGAGCACACGTGAACGGGCGGCCGCCCGATGACGCAACCGGCCCCTCCGCCGGGACTGTCGCGCCACCAGGGCTTCCGACGGCTGTGGGCCGCCCAGACGGTCAGCGTGCTCGGCGCCCAGATCTCCGAACTCGCGCTGCCGCTGGCGGCCGTGACGGTCTTGAACGCCACCCCGTTCCAGGTGGGACTGCTGGCCGCCGTGCAGTACCTGCCGTTCCTGCTGGTCGGCCTGCCGGCCGGGGCATGGGTGGACCGGACGCGCCGACGGCCCGTCATGATCGCAGCGGACCTGGTCCGCTGCGCGGTCCTGCTGACCGTGCCGGCGGCCGCGCTCTGCGGGGTCCTGCACCTGTGGCTGCTGTATCCGGTCGCCTTCGCGGTCGGGGTCATGACGGTCTTCTTCGACCTGGCGGCACAGTCCTTCCTGCCGACCCTGGTCGGCGAGGAGCAGCTCGTCGAGGCCAACACCAGACTTCAGCTGTCCGAGACCGCCGGTCAGCTGGCCGGCCCCGGCGCCGGCGGATTCCTGGTCCAGCTGCTGACCGCGCCGCTCGCGGTGCTCGCCAACGCGCTCGGCTACGCCGGGTCGGCGGCCCTGCTCCTGCTGGTGCGGGTGGAGGAGCGCCCGACCCGCGACGCGGTCCGGCCGGGACTGGTGGCGGAGGTCAAGGACGGCCTCGGGTACGTGTTCCGGCATCCGCTGCTGCGCCCGATAGCGCTGAGCGCGGGGATCGCCAACCTCTTCGGTCTGTTCGGAATGGTCCAGGCGATCCTGGTGCTCTACGCGGTCCGTGACCTGCGGCTCTCGCCGGCCGGGCTGGGCACCACGCTCGCGATCGCGAACGCAGGCGTACTGCTCGGCTCGCTCGCCAACGGCCGGGTGGTGCGGCGCCTCGGCGTCGGGCCGTCGCTCACCTGGGCCGCCTTCGGGCTGGGCGGCACCCTCCTGCTGCTGCCGCTGGCCACCCCCGGCACCGCCATGCCCGTTCTGGCGGTCGCGATGGCCCTGGCCGGGCTGTGCGCCTCCGTCTTCAACATCAACCAGATCAGCCTGCGGCAGTCCGTCACCCCCGCCCCGATGCGCGGGCGCATGACGGCGACGCTGCGGTTCGTGGTCTGGGGCGTCATCCCCGTCGGGACCTTCCTCGGAGGCGCACTGGTCGGCCCGCTCGGACTGCGCGGCGCCCTCTGGCTCGCCGGTGCGGGCAGCGTCCTCGCCGGGCTGCCGCTGCTGTTCTCCGCCGTGCACGCACTGCGGGCCATGCCCGACGCCGCCCCGACCGCCCGATCGATGAGCCAGGAGACCCTTCATGCCTGAGGTTCCGGGGCACACCGCCCCACGCTGGCTGGTCAACCGCCGCAAGCGCCCCGACGCCCCGATCCGGCTGTACTGCTTCGCCCACAGCGGCGGCTCGGCCGCCGAGTACGTCCGCTGGGGCGACGACGTGCCCGGCATCGAGGTGTGGGGCGTGCAACTGCCCGGCCGCGGCTCGCGGCTCGACGACCCGCCGTACACCCGGGTCGGCCCGCTGGTTCACGATCTGGTGGGACAGGCCGCATTCCGTGCACCGTTCGCCTTCTTCGGACACAGCCTCGGCGCCCTGCTGGCCTACGAGACCGCGCGCGCCCTGCGCGAGCACGGTCTGCCCGGCCCCGAACGCCTGCTGCTGTCCGCCTGCCCGGCCCCGCACCGTCCCCGCGGACTGCCGCCGATCCACCACCTCGGCGACCGGGAGCTGTTCACCGCCATCCAGGGACAGTACGGCTCACTCCCCGACGAGGTGGCCGAGGACCCGGACCTGCTCGCGATCGTGATGGCCTCGCACCGCTGCGACTTCGAACTGGTCGACAGCTACCGCCACACCCCAGGCGAGCCCCTCGACCTGCCGCTGCACGTCTTCGGCGGCACCGAGGACCGGCTCCCCGCCGAAGAACTCACCCGGTGGCAGGGCCACAGCCGCGGACCGTTCGCCCTGAACCTGCTGCCGGGCGGTCACTTCTACCTCCGCGAGCACCGCGCCGCCCTGCTCGCACTGATCCGGGCCGCACTCACCGACCGCCGGCGCGCCGGGTCGCCCGTCCACCCGCTCTCCCACGACCTGTGAAAGCAGAGATGACTCACGACACCGCCACCCCGGCCGGCTTCCTCGCAGCGCTCCACCTGGGGCACGTGCGCTGGGACCTGATCAGCCCCTTCCCCGCCCCGTCCGACGAGGACCGCGCCCGCGGCGACGCCGCCGTCGCCGAGCTGATGCGCTTCCTCCAGGAGACCGTCGACCCGACGGAGGTGGACCGCACCGCGAAGCTGCCCGACGGCTTCCACGAAGCCTGCGCCGCCCGCGGCTACTTCAGGCTTCAGGACCCGCTTGAGCGCGGCGGTCTGGGCCTGTCCGCCCACAACGCCTTCCGGATGATCCAGGCCGCCGCAAGCTGGTCGGTGACCGCCTGCTACGCCATGTCCGTCCACCTCGGACTCGGCGCCGGCGCCTACCTGCCGATCCTGGCCGACGGCGAGCTGAAGTCCGAACTCGAACGGCTGCTCGCAGCGGGCGCGATCTCCGGCGACGCCGACACCGAGCCCACCGGTGCGATCAACCGGACCCGCGCCACCACCGCGGTGCCGACCGAGGACGGCACCGGATTCCGGATCAGCGGCGAGAAGGTGTTCATCCAGAACGGCCCGATCGCGGGCCTCCTGAGGGTCTCGGCCACCGTGCACGACAACGACCGGGAGTACATCCGGCTGTTCTTCGTCGACACCACCGACCCCGGCTTCGCGGTCAGGTCCTGGCACGAGTACCTGGGTCTCAAGGGCCTGCCCAACGCGGCCCTCACCTTCGACCGGGTCTTCGTCCCGCACAGCCGGGTCTTCACCCTGGACGGCCTGACCGCCGAGGACGAGTGGCGTCTGGCCCCCGAACTGCACACCGTCAGCGTCCGAGGCCGGATGTACCCCATCTCGGCGCCCGCCCTGGCGATCGGCCGGCTCTGCCTGCACTGGTCCCGGGAGTTCGTCCGGCGGCGTTCGGTCGGCGGCATCGGGCTGGAGCAGTACGACGAGATCCAGCGCATCGTCGCCGCCAACCTCGCCGAGACCTTCGCCGTGGAGAGCGTGGTGGAGTGGTGCCTGCTGGCCGAGGAGCGCCACCCGGGGATCGACCTGGATCCGGAGCAGACGGCAGCCAAGAACATCAGCTCGATGACCAGCTGGCGCATCGTCGACCGCACCCTGTCCCTGCTGGCCGCCGAGGGCTTCGAGACGGCGACGAGCAAGGCCCGGCGCGGTGCTCAGCCGCTGCCGGTGGAGCGGTTCTTCCGCGACGCGCGTGCCCTGCGGGTGGCCGGCGGGGTGGACTTCCTCGTGGACCACTGGGCAGCCCGGCACCTGCTCTCGCGCCACTACCCGAAGCCGCAGGCCATCGCGGAGGCCGCGACCGACCTCACCGCAGCGGACTCCTGCCTGTCCCCGCGCAACCGGGACCACCTGCGCTTCGTGGCCGAACAGGCCGTGCAGTTCGCCCGCCTCAGCCGCGACCTGGTGGACCGATACCCGGACCCCGAGGAGCTCTTCGCCGAGGAACGCACGCTGATCCTGCTCAACCGGCTCTCCGCCGAGCTGTTCAGCATGTCCGCGGTGCTGGCCAACGCCGCCCGACTGCACCGCGAGGGCACCGGACCGGCCCAGGACCTCGCCGACGTGTTCTGCGCCGACGCACGCCACCGCATGGCGGACGCCCGGCGGCGCCTGGCCGACACCGACGGACCCGACCACGCCGGCGTCTGTGCGCAGTGGCTTCACGGCGACCGTCTGGAGTTCCTGCTCCGCGACACCGTCACCGCCACCCCACCCGCCCGCTGAGCAGGTGGCATCCGAGGCCGCCCCGGCCACCAGCCCCGCACACCGAACGACCACCGACCCGGAAAGGGCCGCGCCCATGTTCGACCTCTCCCGTTCCCAGGAGATCGTCTGGCTGCACGAGGAACTCTTCCCCGAGAGCCGTGCCTACAACTTCACCGCCTCCCTCGACCTGCGCGGCCCGCTGGACGAGCCGGCCCTGCGGCAGAGCCTGGCGACCGTGCTCGCCCGCCACGACGCGTTCCGCCTCGAACTCGATCCCGAGGACTTCCCACCGAAGCAGCGGGTGAACGGCACCTGCGCACCCCGCTACCGCACCGTGGACCTGACCGGTGCCGACGACCACGAGGCCGCCTTCGAGGACCTGTGGCGCGAGCAGCACGACGAGCCCTTCGACACCGCCGAAGCGCCCATGGTGCGGTGGAGCCTGATCAGGCTGGCCGAGGACCACCACCGGCTGCTTCACACCGAGCACCACCTGGTGCACGACGGCTGGTCCTTCGGCCTGGTCCTGCGCGACCTGTTCACCACCTACCGCGCGCTGGCCCAGGGCATCCCGGCCGACCTGCCCGAGCCCCGCTCCTACCTCGAACACGTCCGCCGGTCGGTGGCCGCCGAGGAACGACCGGGCCACCGGGACGACGCCCTGGCGTACTGGCGGGGCGCCCTGGACGGCGCCGCCTTCGACCTGCCGCTGCCCGGCCCGGCCGACCCGGGACGGGTCCGCGACGTCCCGCACGGCGACCAACTGCGCCAGCTGCTGGAGCCCGAGCTGGCCGAGCGCCTGCGGACAGCCGCCCGCCGACACGGGCACACCCCGTTCTCGGTTCTGCTCACCCTCTTCGCGGAGCTCCTGCGCAGGCAGAGCGGCCGGTCCGACCTGGTGATCGGCAGCGCGGTGGGCAACCGCCCGCCCGGCTTCCAGGAGAGCGTCGGGATGTTCGTCAACACCATCCCGCTGCGCATCCGCCTCCAGCCCGACGACAGTGCGCTGAACACGGTCGACGAGGTCACCGAGGTCCTGATCCGCTCGCTGCCGCACCAGGGCGTCCCGGTCCAGGACCTGGCCCGCGAACTCGGAGAACACTCCGGCACCGGCCTGGACAACCCACTGTTCCACGTCATGTTCAGTGCGCACGACGCGCCGATCCCGCACGTCGAGGGGCTGGACCTTGAGGTGTCCATCCACGAGGCGTTCAACACCGGTACCTCCCGCTTCGCCCTCGACGTGGTCCTGATCCCCGACTCCCGCCGGACCGTCAACGCCCGCTCGGGCCCGGGCGGCATGCTGCTGATCTGGGACTTCGCCACCGACCTGTACGACGGCCCCCGGATCGCCGAGATGCAGCGGCAGTTCACCGCGCTGCTGGAGGCCTACCTCGCCGACACCGCAACCGGCCTCGCCGCACTCACCGCGCCGGCCGATGACCGGCCGGCCGATGACTGACCGGCCGATGACTGGCCGGCCAAGGACTGACCCCACGACCCCGAACCATGCCCCGAGGAGACCAGATGACTTCCCACGATCCGACCGGCCACCAGCTGCCCAGCATCGCCTGGGGAGGTGAGCCCGCGCCCGCTCCCGCACCGGGGGCGGGACCACTCGACTGGTTCGACAGCCGGCTGGCCGAACAGCCCGACGCCCCGGCGGTCGTGGACGGCACCATCACCTGGAGCTACCGCGAGCTCGACCGGGCCTCCGCCCGGATCGTGCAGGCCCTCGGCGGCCGGGTCACCCGCGGCGAGCTGGTGGGAGTCTGCCTGGAACGTTCCGCGCTGCTGGTGGCCGCGGCGGTCGCGTTGGCCAGGATCGGCGCGGTCCATCTCTCCCTCGGCGCGCAGCCGGGGGCCGCGCGGGTGGAATCGATCACCGAGGACGCCGACATCGGCTGCCTGCTCACCGACGGCACCACCACCCCGCCGCCCGGCTGGACCGTTGCGCCGGCCGAGGCGGTGGACGGGCTCATGGTCGCCCTGCGCGGCGGACGGACGAACGGTGCGCCCGGCGGTGGGCCCGGCGGTGCGTCCAGCGGTGCCTTCTGCGCCGTCACCACCTCGGGCAGCACCGGCAAGCCCAAGATCGCACTGCTGCCGCAGGGGGCGATGGCCAACCTGGTCCGCTGGACCTGCGACCGGCTCGACATCGGTCCCGGGTCCCGGGTGGGTCTCTTCGTCGGCACCACCTTCGACGCCCACCTCAAGGAGTTGTGGGAGGCCTTGTCGTCGGGCGCCACCTTGCACGTCGCGCCCGAGGACGCCCGCGGCTCGACGGCCGAACTGTTCCAGTGGTGGCAGGAGTCGGGCCTCACCCACTGCCTGCTGCCGACCCCGCTCGCCGACCTCGCCTTCACCCAGCCGTGGCCCGCCGGCCTGGCCATGCGCCACATCCTGGTGGGCGGCGACCGGATGCGGGTGCGGCCGCCCGCGCAGTGCACGGCGGTCGTGCACAACGTGTACGGCCCCGCCGAGGCCACCGTGCTCACCACCACCCACCGCCTGCAACCCCGGAGCGACGACCCGACCGCCCCCGTGCCGATCGGACGGCCGCTGACCGGCTACGCCGTCTTCATCACCGACGAGGACGGCCGGATCCTGCCCAGGGGACAGGCCGGAGAGGTCCGGATCGGCGGTGCGGGCCTGGCGCTCGGCTACGTGGACCCGCAGCGGACCGCCGAACGCTTCGTGCCGGCCCCCGCAGGTCAACCGTACGTGGACCGTGTCTACCGGACCGGCGACAAGGCGGTGATGCGCGCCGACGGACTGCTGGAATTCCTCGGCCGCACGGACGACCAGGTGAAGATCAGCGGCGCGCGGATCGAACCGGCCGAGGTCGAGGCCGCCCTGGAAACCCACGACTCGGTCCGGCGCGCCGTCGTGGTCCCGTACCAGGGCACCGGCGGCGTCGTACGGCTGGCCGCCTTCCTCCGGCTCGCCGAAGGGGCGCAGGCCGACGAGGAGGCCGTGCTGGCCGCCGCCCGCGCCCGGGTACTGAAGCAAGCGGTGCCCGTCATGGTCCGCTTCGTCGACACCTTCCCGCTGAACGCCAACGGCAAGGTCGACCGCGCACTGCTCGCCCGGCAGGCCGCCCCGGCAGCGTCCTCCGCACCCGGGGCGGCGCCGACCCAGCGGACCCCGCAGGCAGCGGACACCGACGCGTTCCTGCTCGTGGCCTGCCGCCGGCTGCTCGACCGGCCCGACCTCACGCCCTCCGACAACTTCGCCGAATCGGGCGGGACCTCGCTGGCCGTCGCGCGCTTGATCGCGCTGATCGAAAGCACCTACCCGATCCGGGTCAAGGCCGCAGAGGTCATGCGCCAGCCCGACGTGGCAGCCCTGGCTGCCCTGGTCGCCACCCGCCGCGCGGCGTCGGCGCGCAGCTGAACACTCCCGCCACCACCGCGCACCCGTCCCCTGAGAGGACCTTCCGTGGACCGCCCGACCCTGACCACGCAGTATCTGGCCGAACTGAGCGAAAGTACGGCCACCGCGGCCGAACTGCTCGGTCGTGCGCAGCACGACGCCCTGCTCGCCCTCGACTACGAGAACCGCTTCCTGCCCCGCCCGCTCTTCCTCGGCCACGAAGAGCGGGAGCAGCTGACGGACGATCTGGAAACGCTCCACACCGCGCTGTTCAGCCTGCCCGACAGGCTCTTCGACGGCGACCTCGGCGCGTTCGCCCGGGCCGTCGGCATGACCGAGACCCAGACCGAGGTGATCCTGCGCAGCCAGGGCGCCGGCGCGACCCGCATGGCCCGTACGGATCTGTGCGTCGACGACAGTGGATTCAAGGTCGTGGAAGTCAACATGACCAGCTCGCTCGGCGGCCTGGGCAACGGGGTGATGGCCGAGGCCCTGCTGGAACACCCGCTCCTCGCCGACTTCGCCGCCCGGCACGGCCTCGGCTTCGCCGACACCGCCGGGGAACTGCTGCACACCATGTACGCCGCCACCGGGTTCGACCCGCAGTCCCGGCCGGTCATCGCGGTCGCCGACTGGCCGAGCAGCTACCTGAGCGGCTGGGCCGCCTTCCTGGAGGCGTTCTGCGCCCGTCTTCGGGCCCTGGGCGCAGACGCACACCCCTGTCACATCGGCCAGCTCGACTACCGCGACGGCCGGGTCTGGCTCGGCGACCGGGCCGTCGACATCATCCACCGGATCTTCCTCGCCGAGGACCTGCTCGAATCCCCCGAAGCCCCGGCGCTGATGGACCGGGTCGTGCGCGCCGCCGCAGCCGACCAGGTGAAGCTGTTCGTCCCGCTGGACGCAGAGCTCTACGCCAGCAAGACCACGCTCGCGATGCTCTCGGACGAGAAGAACCGGCACCTGTTCGGCACCGAGGAGCTGGCGGCGTTCGACCGCCTCCTGCCGTGGACCCGAACCGTCCGGCCCGGCACGGTGACGCTGGAGAGCGGACAGCCGGTGGAACTGCTCGACTACGCCCGGGCGAACCGACACGACCTCGTCCTCAAACCGACGGTCCTGCACGGTGGCAGCGGTGTGGTCCTCGGCGGGGACGTGACCGAGGAGAGCTGGGCCAAGCACCTCGACGCCGCGCTCGGCAAGCCCTCCATACTGCAGCGCCGGATCCGCCCGGTCACCGAACTCTTCCCGGACGAGGACGGCCGGCTGCAGCCCTGGCTGACGGTCTGGGGCGTGTTCACCATGGCGCGCGGCTTCGCCGGCATCATGGCCCGCGCCACCCGCCTGGAAGCCAACGTCGGCGTGGTCAACATCACCAACGGAGCACACGCCGGCACCGGACTGTACGAGCTGCCGCCCCGCACGCGCACCGATGAGTGACCGACTCTGGTGGCGACGTCGCACACAGCAGCCGCCCGCCGGACGAGCCCGTGTCCCCGTTCCCTTCGAACCGATGCCGGTTCAGCGGTGTTCGGGGTTGTCGGAGTCGAAGCGGCAGCCGGCGTCCCACTCGGAGCGCTGGTTGCCGTGGGCGGGGATGCCGCCGGCGTCCCTGAGCATGCGGGCCAGGTGGAGCTGGTTCCAGGTCATGAAGGTGGTGTTGCGCCTGGTGAAGTCGTTCTCCGGGCCGCCGGAGCCGGGGTCGAGGTAGGAGGGCCCGGGGCCGGCCTCGCCGACCCAGCCGGCGTCGGCCTGCGGCGGGATGGTGTAGCCGAGGTGCTGGAGGCTGTAGAGGACGTTCATCGCGCAGTGCTTGGCGCCGTCCTCGTTGCCGGTGATCAGGCAGCCGCCGACCCGGCCGTAGTAGGCGTACTGGCCCTCGGAGTTGAGGATCGACGAGCAGGCGTAGAGCCGTTCGACGACCTTCTTCATCACGGAGGAGTTGTCCCCGAGCCACACCGGTCCGGCCAGCGTGAGGATGTCGGCGGCCATCACCTGGGAGTAGATCACCGGCCACTCGTCGGTCTCCCAGCCGTGCTCGGTCATGTCCGGCCAGACGCCCGTCGCGATGTCGATGTCCACCGCGCGCAGGACGTCGACCTGGACACCCTGGCGTTCCAGGATGCCGGTGCTGACGTCGATCAGGCCCTGGGTGTGGCTGCGCTCCGGGGAACGCTTCAGCGTGCAGTTGATCACCAGGGCGCGCAGGTCGGCGTACGACGTCGTCGGGTCCGGCACGAAGTCCTCCTCCAGGAGCCGTGGGAGCCCGGTCGGGGTCGTGGACTCCCCGCACAGCTCACCAGTCCGGTGTGGTGGGCGCCCGTGGAGCTGGGCCGGACGCCTGACGGTCTGCCGTTCGGTCGGTTCTGGTCGCCCGCCGCGACCGCCGCGCGGACAATGGCCCCGAGGGGGACCGGGGCGAGGGACAGCCTTCGCGGGCGCAGCGCACCGGGGCCGTGCAGGGGCTCGGGGGCCGAGGAGGAAGCCGTGCCAGTGTGGCACTTGCGGGACTTCCACGACGACGATCTGGACCAGGCGATCCAGCTGTGGGACCAGGGCCGGCACGCCGACCTGTCCCTCCCGGTCTTCCCCGTCTCCGACGTCGTCGCCGCGGCCCGCGGGGGACAGCCGGCCGTGGTCGCCCTGGTCGGGGAGGAGCTGGTCGGCATGGCGGTCGCCCGTGCCGAGGGCGAACGCGGATGGATCATGATCGTGGCCCTGTCCGGCGCGTGGCGCAACCGTGGGCTCGGCAGCGCGTTGATCACTCAGGTCGAACAACGTCTGCGGGCGAAGGGGGTGCGGCGGTTCAGCGCGGTCCTCACCCCCGGCTCGACCGGGACGGCGGCCCTGGAGAACTCCGGCTACCGCCAGGTGAGCGGGCTGGTCTACTACGAGAAGCTGGAACACCCGGACGCGGGAGACGCCGGGCTGCTCGCCCAGCTCGGCGGCCGGGTCATGCCGCACGGGCTGTGGGAGCGGCTCGCGGGGATGCACGCGGCCAAGGACGCCATCGAACGGCGGATCGTCCTCCCGCTCACCGAACCGGAGCTGGCCGAGAGCTACGGAGTCCGCCCGCCCAAGGCGGTCATCCTCTTCGGGCCGCCCGGAACCGGGAAGACCACGTTCGCCAAGGCGGTCGCCTCACGACTGGGCTGGCCGTTCGTGGAGCTGTTCCCGTCCCGGCTGGCGGCCGACGCCGACGGGGCCCTCGCGGCCTCGCTGCGCGAGGTCTTCGCGGACCTGGCCGATCTCTCCAGCGTGCTGCTCTTCATCGACGAGGTCGAGGAGATCGCCGCCGCCCGCTCCGGCACCGCCGTCGACCCCGGACACGGTGTCACCAATGAGCTCCTCAAGCTCATCCCGGCGTTCCGCGACCACGACGACCGGCTGCTGATCTGCGCCACCAACTCGCTGCGCACCCTCGACTCGGCGTTCCTGCGGCCGGGCCGCTTCGACTACATCATCCCCGTCGGTCCGCCCGACGCCGTCGCGCGCGAGGCGATCTGGCGCCGCTACCTCGGGCCGAGCGCGCAGCGCGTCGACATCGACAGGCTGGTCTCCGCCAGCGAGATGTTCACCCCCGCCGACATCGAGTACGCCGCCCGCAAGGGCTCCCAGCAGGCCTTCGAGAACGAGATCACCCACCGCACCGGGCTCCCCGCCGGCACCGACGACTTCCTCGCGGCGATCGCCGCCACGCGTCCCACCCTCACCGCGCAGGCCCTGGAGACCTTCACCGAGGACATCGAGCGCCACGTCCGCACCTGAGACCGGCGGACCCGGCGCGCCCGAGAAGGCGGCCCCGGCGGAGCGGATGAGTCGTGGCCGCCCCGGCGTCGGTTCCGGGGCGGCCACGTCGCGACAGACGCTTCCGGAGCCTGCCGCGTTGCATAGCTTAGCAGTTGCTAATATTGGCAAATAGTCCCGGGCCGACCGCCCTCGCCCCACGCTGACCAGGCCGTTCGACCACGTTGCTACAGTCTCCACCGATGAAGCCAAGCCCAACCAGCGCCCGGCAGGGGCGGTGAATCCCATGACGGCCGACTCGCCACGCAGGCCCTCGGTCATTGCCGTGCCGCTCTACCAGCACAAGGCCGAGTTCTTCAAAACCCTCGGCCACCCCGTGCGCATCCGCGTCCTGGAGCTCCTGAGCGAACGCGAGCACGCCGTCGCCGAGCTGCTGCCCGAGGTCGGCGTCGAGCCGGCCCACCTCTCCCAGCAGCTCGCCATCCTGCGCCGCGCCGGCGTCGTGGTCTCCCACCGCGAGGGCGCCTCCGTCGTCTACCGGCTCACCAGCCCCGAGATCGGCGAACTCCTGGCCGTCGCCCGCGCCATCCTCGCCGCCCTGCTGACCGACCGCGCCGGACTCCTCGACGACCTGCGCCCCGAGGCCGGTCCCACGCCCGGCGGCTGATCCGCGGCGGGCAGAGCTCACCGAACCCCCTGCTCCCGAACCCCCTGCTCCCGAACCCCCTGCTCCCGAACCCCCTGCTCCCGGGGCCCCGCCCGACCGGGCGGGGCCCCGGGAGGAGTGGTCAGCTGAGGGTGCGGACTGCGGCGGCGTCGTAGGGGAGCAGGTCGGCGAAGCGGCCGGAGAGGACCTTGGCGGCCCACTGCGGGTCCTGGAGGAGGGCGCGGCCGACGGCGACCAGGTCGAACTCGTCGCGCTCCAGGCGGTCGAGCAGGTTGTCGATGCCCTGGACCGGGGCGCCCTCGCCCATGAACGCGCGGACGAAGTCGCCGTCGAGGCCGACCGAGCCGACGGTGATGGTGGGGCGGCCGGTGAGCTTCCTGGTCCAGCCGGCCAGGTTGAGGTCCGAGTCGTCGAACTCGGGGAGCCAGTAGCGGCGGGTCGAGGCGTGGAAGGCGTCGACGCCGGCCTCGGCGAGCGGGGTGAGGATCGCCTCCAGCTCCTGCGGGGTCTCGGCGAGGCGGGCGTCGTAGTTCTCCGACTTCCACTGCGAGTAGCGGAAGATCACCGGGAACTCCGGCGAGACGGCGGCGCGCACCGCGGCGACGAGCTCGGCCGTGAACTTCGTCCGGGCGACCGGGTCGCCGCCGTACTCGTCGGTGCGGCGGTTGGTGCCCGCCCACAGGAACTGGTCGAGCAGGTAGCCGTGGGCGCCGTGCAGCTCGACGCCGTCGAAGCCGATCCGCTCGGCGGCCGCGGCGGCCTCGGCGAACGCGCCGATGACGGCGTCCAGGTCGGCGCGGGTCATCGCCCGGCCCGTTCCCTCGGTGCCGTCCAGGCGGATGCCGGACGGGCCGACGGCGGGGGCGTCGGCGACCGGCGGGTCGCCCTGCTTGCGCACCATCCCGATGTGCCAGAGCTGCGGCACGATGGTGCCGCCCGCCGCGTGGACGTCCTCGGCGACGCGGGCCCACCCGGCCAGCTGCTCCTCGCCGTGGAAGCGCGGGATGTCGTCGCTCTGCCCGGCGGACTCGTGGCCGACGTACGTTCCCTCGGTGACGATCAGACCGACGCCCGCGGCGGCGCGGCGGGCGTAGTACGAGCGGACGTCCTCGCCGGGCACGCCGCCCGGGGAGAACTGGCGCGTCATCGGCGCCATCACGATGCGGTTGGGCACGGTCAGCCCGTTGATCGTGACGGGCCGGGACAGGATCTCGGCCGCGCGGGAGGAGGCGGGCTCGGTGGACGGGACGGGCTCGGTGACGGTCATGGGGATCCTCGCGGGTACCGGGGGTGTGCGCCGGAGCGGAAACGGTTGCCTGTGCCAACCACCTCCACGGCTTCGGCATTTCGTCGGCCGCGCGGTTCCCGCTGTGATCCGCGCCACTGCCCGCCAGTGGGGATCGGCCGTCGCGCGTCGACTGCTCAGCCGGCCAGGCGGGCGGGGGTGACCGTGCTCGACATGTCGGCGATCATGTCCGTGCGGTTCGAATCGAAAGGAACGCAGATGAGCGGAATCCCGGCGGAGATCGACACTCCGGACATCGTGGTCGACCTGGAGGTGCTCGAACGGAACATCGAGCGCATGGCGGCGGCACTGCGGGCCAGGGGCCTGCGGCTGCGTCCCCACGCCAAGACCCACAAGATGCCGGAGATCGCCGCGCGGCAGCTCGCGGCGGGGGCCGTCGGGCTGACGGTGGCGACCATCGGGGAGGCCGAGGTCTTCGCCGAGCACGGCGCCACCGACCTCTTCATCGCCTATCCGCTGTGGATCGGGCCCCGGCAGGCGGAGCGGCTGCGGCGGCTCGCCGGCACGGCGCGGATCGCGATCGGGGTGGACTCCGTCGAGGCGGCCGAGGCGGCGGGCCGTCACCTCGGGTCCGCGGCCGGCGACATCGAGGCCGTGGTGGAGATCGACAGCGGCCACCACCGCAGCGGTGTCCTGCCGGAGCAGGCCGTGGTGGTGGCCCGGGCGGCGGCCGCGGCGGGGCTCCGCGTCGGCGGGGTGTTCACCTTCCCGGGGCACAGCTATGCGCCGGGCATGCCCGCGAAGGCGGTCGAGGAGGAGCAGCAGGCCCTCGGGCGGGCGGCCGGACTGCTCGCGGCGGCCGGCTTCGAGATCACGCGGGTGAGCGGTGGATCCACGCCGACCGCGGAGCTGACCGGGGCTTCGGAGCCGGGCTCGGAGGGGGCCGGGAGCGCGGAGCAGAGCGGGGACCCGGCGCTCACCGAGGTGCGGCCGGGCGTCTACGTGTTCGGCGACGCCCAGCAGTTCGAACTCGGACGGTGCACTCTCGCGGACATCGCGCTGACGGTCGCGGCGACCGTCGTCAGCAGGCACGAGGGGGACGACACCACACCCCGGCGGGTCGTCCTGGACGCGGGCAGCAAGGTCCTCGGCGGTGACCGGTCCGCCTGGGCGACGGGCTTCGGACGGCTCATGGACCACCCCGAGGCCCGCATCACGGCGCTCTCCGAGCACCACGCCACCGTGGTGTGGCCCGAGGACAGCGACCTGCCCGCGCTGGGGGAGCGGCTGCGGGTGGTTCCCAACCACGTCTGCGTCGCGGTGAACCTCGTCGACGACGTCGCGGTGGTCCGAGCCGGCGAGCTCGTGGACCGCTGGCGGGTGGCCGCCCGCGGCAGGAACGCCTGACCGGGGCACCCCTCCCGGGGGCCGGATCCCGCCTCACCGCGGGATCCGGCCTCACTGCAGGATGTTGATCGCGCGGGCGATCACCAGACCGGCCAGGATGAGGGAGGTCGCGGCCTCCACCATCATCAGCAGCTTGGCCCACCTCCTGATCGCGGAGATGTCGGTGGGGCTGAAGGCGGTCGCGGTCCAGAAGGACAGCGACAGGTAGTCGGTGAAGTTCGGTACCCAGTCGGGCGGCGCGTGGGCGCTGTGCTGCATCTCGGGGAACACGAACGTGGGCGGCACGTCGGGCCGGTTGGCGCGGGCGGCGGCGCCGCCGCGGTCCAGGTCCCAGTACCAGAGCGCGAAGGCGATCACGTTCGTCACCCAGGTCACGCCCCCGGTGGCCAGCAGGCCGGTCGCGTTGTTGGCGAACAGCTTGTTGTTGGTCAGGATGTCCGTCACCAGGTGGATGCCCGCGTGCAGGTTCGACGCGGTGACGAAGGCGATCAGGGCCTCGGTGACCACCCGCAGCCAGGTCTTCTGACGGTCGATCCGCCCGGGGTCACCGATGACCAGGACCGCCAGCAGCGTGAACATCACCACCGGAACCAGCCAGACGGGGTCCAGCCGGTACGACGCCGGCAGCGCCACGTGGAGCACCGCGGCGGTCGCGACCGCCAGCCCCACCGGCCACCAGTGCTCGCCCCGCTCGGTGGCCGGAGCGGGTGTGACCGGCGGCGGACCGGCTGGGCCGGGGCTTGGTGGCATGCCCCATTGTCACCTCGCCGACCCGGTTGCGCGGTGTTGCCGCCGCCGCGCGCCGTGCGAGACATGATCGCCGACTGTTACCCGATGGTGACGTTCCGTCCACAACCGATCCGGGGCGGCGGGTGTCCTTACAGACGGCAGACCCCGAACGGCGGTACGTACGCCTTTCGGGCCGGACAACCACCTCCCCTCGAAAGGGGTGCACCCGTGATCGTCTCCAAGCGGACCTCCCTGCGCCTGGCCGCCGTGGCCACCCTCGGCGCGCTCTCCCTCGGTCTGGCGGGCACCGCCATGGCCGCGGCCCCCGTCGCCCAGCCCGCCGCCGTCGCCCAGCCGGTCGCCGTCGGCCAGCCGGCCGCCGCGCATGCCGCCATCACCGCCAAGCCGTCGGTCTCCTCCGTCCAGGCGTGGCAGCTGTTCCGCGTCACCGGCACGACCACCGGCCTCCAGGCGGGCAGCAAGGTGACCCTGCAGCAGAAGCAGCACGGCGCCTGGGTCACGCTGCCGGCCTCCGTCACCACGGCCCGCAACGGCTCCTACTCGCTCGGCGTGAAGCTCGGCCTCAAGGGCCTGAACGAGCTGCGCATCGTCAGCGGGGACACCGCCTCCCCGGTCTTCACCGTCACCGTGCGCTGACCCGCCGGGCCCAGGGCCCCGCGGCCGTGAGGCCGCGGAGCCTCGGGCACAGGGGAAGGGGGCGTCCGTCGGAACGGACGCCCCCTTCCCCTGTGCTGTGCCGTGCGCGCCGCGTCGCCCCGACCGTGATCGGCCGCTCGCGGGGCCGGCCGTTACTGCGGCGTCACGTAGGCGCCGGAGATGCCGCCGTCGACGAGGAAGGTGTTGGCGGTCATGAAGGACGAGTCGTCGGAGGCGAGGAAGGCGACCGCGGCGGCGATCTCCTCGGGCTCGGCGAAGCGGCCGAGCGGGATGTGGACCAGGCGGCGGGCGGCCCGCTCCGGGTCCTTGGCGAACAGTTCCTGCAGCAGCGGGGTGTTCACCGGGCCGGGGCACAGGGCGTTGACCCGGATGCCCTCGCGGGCGAACTGCACGCCCAGCTCGCGGGACATGGCCAGCACGCCGCCCTTGGAGGCGCTGTAGGAGATCTGCGAGGTGGCCGCGCCCATCACGGCGACGAAGGAGGCGGTGTTGATGATCGAGCCCTTGCCCTGGCGCTGCATGTGCGGGATCGCGTACTTGCAGCACAGGTAGACGCTGGTCAGGTTGACCTCCTGGACCCGCTTCCAGGCGTCCAGGCCGGTGGTGAGGATGGAGTCGTCGTCCGGCGGGGAGATGCCCGCGTTGTTGAAGGTGATGTCGAGCCGGCCGTACTCGTCGACGGCCCGCTGGAAGAGGTCGCGCACCGCGTCCTCGTCGGTGACGTCGGCCTGGATGAACAGGCCGCCGACCTCGTTCGCGGCCTTGGCGCCGGTCTCGGCGTCGAGGTCGACGCAGACCACCTTGGCGCCCTCGGCGGCGAAGCGGCGGGCGGTCGCCAGGCCGATGCCGCTGCCCGCGCCGGTGATGACGGCCACCCGGCCGTCGAGTCGCTGGGTCATGGTGATCATTCCTCCGTGGAGATGAAGACGTTCTTGGTCTGGGTGAAGGCGTCCAGCGCGTCCGGGCCGAGCTCGCGGCCGAGGCCGGACTGCTTGAAGCCGCCGAAGGGCGTGGTGTAGCGCACCGAGGAGTGCGAGTTGACGGAGAGGTTGCCGGCCTCCACGCCGCGCGAGACCCGCAGGGCCCGCCCGACGTCCCTGGTCCAGATGGAGCCGGACAGCCCGTACTCGGTGGCGTTCGCGATGCGCAGGGCGTCCTCTTCGTCGCGGAACGGGACGACCGCGACGACCGGGCCGAAGATCTCCTCGGTGAAGGCACGGTCGTCGTGCCGCACCGGTGCGAGGACGGTCGGCGGGTACCAGAAGCCGGGCCCGTCGGGGGCGCTGCCGCGGAAGGCGACGGCCGATCCGTCCGGGACGTAGGAGGCGACGCGCTCCCGGTGGGCGGCGGAGATCAGCGGCCCCATCTCGGTCTTCTCGTCGCCCGGGTCGCCGACCCGCACGCCGCGGACGGCCGGCTCCAGGAGCGCCAGGAAGTCGTCGAGGACGGAGGCCTCGACCAGGATCCGGGAGCGGGCGCAGCAGTCCTGGCCGGCGTTGTCGAAGACGGCGTAGGGCGCGGTCGCGGCGGCCTTGGCGAGGTCGGCGTCGGCGAAGACGATGTTGGCGCTCTTGCCGCCGAGTTCGAGGGTGACGGGCTTCACCTGGGCGGCGCAGCCCGCCATGATCTCCTTCCCGACCCGGGTCGAGCCGGTGAACACGACCTTGCGCACGTCGGGGTGGGTGACGAAGCGCTGTCCGACGACGGGGCCGCGGCCGGGCAGGACCTGCAGCACGCCCTCCGGGATCCCGGCCTGCAGGGCGAGTTCGGCGAGGCGCAGGGCGGTGAGCGGGGTGAGTTCGGCGGGTTTGACGATGACGGTGTTGCCGGCCGCCAGCGCCGGGGCGAGGGCCCAGGCGGCGATCGGCATGGGGAAGTTCCACGGCACGATGACGCCGACCACGCCGATCGGTTCCTGGAAGGTGACGTCGATGCCGCCGGCGACGGGGATCTGCCGGCCGAACAGTCGTTCGGGCGCGGCGGCGTAGTACTCGATGACGTCCCGCGCGTTGCCCGCCTCCCAGCGGGCGTTGCCGATGGTGTGGCCGGCGTTGGCGACCTCCAGGGCGGCGAGGTGCTCGCGGTCGGCGTCGACGGCGGCGGCGAAGGCGCGCAGCAGCCGGGCCCGGTCGGCGGGGGCGACCCGGCGCCAGGTGTCGAAGGCGGCGCGGGCGCGGGCGACGGCGGCGTCGGTCTCGGCGAGGCCGGCCAGTTCGACGGTGGTGATCACCTCCTCGGTGGCGGGGTTGACGACCTCGTAGAGGTCCGGTTCGGTCATGGAGCTGTCTCCCTGTGCGTGGCGGTGGTCTGGCCGGCGGCGACCAGGGCCTGGAAGAGGCGCAGGTCGTCGGGGTTCGTCTCGGGGTGCCACTGGACGCCCAGCGCGAAGCGGTGGCCGGCCAGTTCGAGGCCTTCGACGGTGCCGTCGGCGCTGCGGGCGGTGACCTGCAGACCGGCGCCGAGCCGGTCGACGGCCTGGTGGTGGTAGCAGGAGACCTCGGTGTCGGGCCCCAGGACCTCGGCGAGCCGGCTGCCCGCCACCAGGGCGACCCGGTGGCGGACGTAGCGGGCGGGGACGGTCTGGTGGCTCCCGTCGGGCAGGTGCTGGAGCAGGGTGCCGCCGAGTTCGACGTTGAGCAGCTGCATGCCGCGGCAGACGCCGAGCACCGGAAGGTCCCGGCTCAGGGCGGTGTGCAGGAGGGTGCTCTCCCAGTCGTCGCGGGCGTGGTGCGGCGGGCCGGTGCGCGGGTCCGCGTCCGTCGCGTACCGGGCCGGGTCGACGTCCGGGCCGCCGGCCAGCACGAGTCCGTCCAGGGCGTCGAGCAGGTGGTCGGTGCCGCCGGGTTGGGGCGGCAGCAGGACCGGGGTGCCGCCCGCGCGGACGACGGCGTCGACGTACGTCTGGGGCACGAGGGAGGCGCGCTGGTTCCAGACGGACCACGCGGCGTCGTCCTGGTAGCTGGTGATGCCGATCAGCGGTCGTCGGCGGTTGTCGCGCGTCACAGCCGCTCGAATCCGCGGCGCCGCTCCCAGTCGGTCACCGCCCGCTCGTAGGAGGCCAGTTCGGTGCGTCCGGCGTGGGTGTAGTGCCGGACGACGTCCTTGCCGAAGGCCTCGGTGGCGACGGCGCTGCGTTCGAACGCGTCGACCGCGTCGCGCAGGGTGGCGGGTACCCGGGGTGCTGCGGAGGCGTACGCGTTGCCGGTGAACTCCGGTTCGAGTTCGAGTTGCTGCTCGATCCCGTGCAGTCCGGCGGCGATCAGGGCGGCGACCGCGAGGTACGGGTTGACGTCGCCGCCGGGGACGCGGTTCTCGAAGCGCAGCGACTGGCCGTGGCCGACGACGCGCAGGGCGCAGGTGCGGTTGTCCCGGCCCCAGGCGATGGCGGTCGGCGCGAAGCTGCCGGGCACGTAGCGCTTGTAGGAGTTGACGGTGGGGGCGAGCAGCAGGGCGAAGTCGGCCAGGCAGGCGAGCTGTCCGGCGAGGAAGTGCTCCATGGTGCGGGAGAAGCCGTGCGGACGGTCACCGGCGAACACCGGGGTGCCCTGCTCGTCGCGCAGGCTCAGGTGGATGTGGCAGGAGTTGCCCTCGCGTTCGTCGTACTTCGCCATGAACGTGAGGCTGCAGCCCTCCTGGGCGGCGATCTCCTTGGCGCCGGTCTTGTAGACGGAGTGGTCGTCGCAGGTGGTGAGGGCGTCGGCGTACTTGAAGGCGATCTCGTGCTGGCCGAGGTTGCACTCGCCCTTGGCGGACTCGACGGTGAGGCCGGCGCCGGCCATGCCGTTGCGCAGCCGGCGCAGCAGGGGCTCGATCCGGCCGGTGCCGAGGATGGAGTAGTCCACGTTGTACTGGTTGGCCGGGGTGAGCCGGGTGTAGTCCTTGTCCCAGGCCTGTTCGTAGCTGTCCCGGAAGACGATGAACTCCAGCTCGGTGGCGGCGTGGGCCTGCCAGCCGTAGCCGGCCAGCCGGTCGAGCTGGCGCTGCAGGATCTGGCGGGGGGAGACGGCGACCGGGGTGCCGTCGTGGTGGACGACGTCGCACTGGACCATGACGGTGGCGGGGTGCCAGGGGATGGTCCGCAGGGTGGCGAGGTCGGGGCGCAGCGTCAGGTCGCCGTAGCCGTTCTCCCAGGAGGAGACCTCGTACCCGTCGACGGTGTTCATGTCGACGTCGACGGCCAGCAGGTAGCCGCAGCCCTCCGCGGCGCCGGGCACGACGTCGGCGAGGAAGTACTCGGCGGCGACGCGTTTGCCCTGGAGGCGCCCCTGCATGTCGGTCATGGCGAGCACGACGGTGTCGACGGACCCGTCGGCGACGCGGGTGCGCAGCTCGTCGAGGGTGAGCCGGGGGCGGGTCATCGGACCTCCAGTTCGGTGTCCAGTGCGTCGGGGTCGGACGGGGTGCCGTGGACGTGCGGCCCGGTGAACCAGTGCCGGGCGGAGACCAGCCACCAGATGCCGGCGAAGCCGACCACGACGGCCACCGCGACGGGTGTGTAGTTGAAGCTCTCGGCGGTGATCGGGCTGGCGGTGGGGAGCATGAACAGGACGGTGATCACCGCGGTCCAGACGACCGCGACGATGCCGATCGGCCGGCTCCACCGTCCCAGGTGCCAGGGCCCGCGCTGGAAGTCCTCGCCCTGGCGCAGCCGCAGGTACACCGGGATGACGTAGGAGATGTACAGGCCGATGACGGAGATGGAGGTCACGGCGGTGTACGCGGTGGTGTTCCAGAGCGCGGGCAGTCCGAGCAGCAGGGCGCCGCCGGTCGCGAGCCAGACCGCGTTGGTCGGGGTCTGGGTGCGCGGGTCGATGCGGTGCCACAGGCGGGAGCCGGGCAGTGCGCCGTCCCGGGAGAAGGCGTAGATCATGCGGGAGTTGGCGGTGACGGAGGCCATTCCGCAGAAGAACTGGGCGCCGATGACGATCAGCAGCAGGATCTGGGCGCCGCCGTCGCCGATCGCGTCGATGAAGATCTGCGCGGGCGGGACCTGGGTGTCGCTGTTGAGCGCGCCGTCGTAGTCGCGGATCGCGAAGGTGATGCCGAGCAGCAGGATCCAGCCCGCCGCCAGGGAGACGGTGATGGCGTTGACGATGCCGCGGGGTCCGGAGCGGGCGGCGTCGTGGGTCTCCTCGGTCATGTGCGCGGAGGCGTCGTAGCCGGTGAGGGTGTACTGCGCCATCAGCAGGCCGATCATCGCCACGTAGAACTGGTTGTGGAAGCCGGTCCCGTTGACGAACTCGGTGAGCACGAAGGAGGCCGAGGCGTGCTGGTCGGGGAGCACGGCGAGCGCTCCGACGATGATCGCGACGCCCACCAGGTGCCACCACACGGACACGCTGTTGAGGACGGCGACCAGGCGTACCCCGCGGGTGTTGAGCAGGCCGTGCACCAGCAGGATGACGGCGAAGATCTCCATGGTGTGCTCGGGGCTGGCCTCGATCCCGAAGCGCAGCGTGAGGAAGGCGTTGGTGAAGAACGCGGCGCCGAAGTCGACGCCCGCGGTCACCGCGACCTGGCCGAGGAAGTTGAACCAGCCGGTGAACCAGCTCCACGCCGGGCCGCGGGTGCGGGTCAGCTTGGCCGCCCAGTAGTAGAGCCCGCCGGCCGTCGGGTAGCTGGAGCAGATCTCGGCCATGGCGAGCCCGACGCAGAGCGTGAGCAGGCCGACCACCGGCCAGCCCCAGATGATCAGGGCCGGGCCTCCGGTCTTCATGCCCGTCCCGTACAGGGTCAGGCAGCCGGAGAGGATCGAGACGATGGAGAAGGAGACGGCGAAGTTGGAGAAGCCCGACATCGAGCGGGCCAGTTCCTGGGTGTAGCCCAGCTCGCGGAGCCGTTGTTCGTCGGCGGAAACGGGAGCGGTGTTCTGCGGAAACTTCTCGGGGGCAGGCTGGTCGGGTGAGCGTGCGTCGGTCATGGGCACCCCTGGGGGTTGAGGGTGTGCCGGGGAGCACAGGGCCACGACGGCGTGGCACGGTCGCCCCGACGGGTTCGACGGTCGGACGGCTCGTCAATGGTCTGGAATCAGTCCATTGGGTGGGTGAGCAGCATCGTTCCGGCTGCATCGGGGCCGCGTCAAGAGAAACGGGGGAACAGGTGCCGGAAACCGGTCCGTAGGTACGATTCCGGCGTGGACGTGGACGAATCACGCGAGCGAGCGCGGCTCGACTGGCAGGCCGGAGCGATCTTCCGCCCGGTCCGGACCGGCAACGCCTTCGAGGAGACCGTCGAGCGGCTGCTCCAGGCGATCAAGCTCGGCGTCTTCGGCCTCGGCGACCGACTGCCCGCCGAACGCGACCTCGCCGTCCGGCTCGGCGTCAGCCGGGAGACCCTGCGGGAGGCGCTGCGCACGCTGCAGCAGGCCGGCTGCGTCGAACCCCGCCGCGGCCGCTACGGCGGCACCTTCGTCACCTACCGGATGCCCGCACCGGACGTCGCCGACCTGCGCCGCGCGGCCCGCGACCTCGGCGGCTCCCTGGAGGACGCGCTGACCTACCGTCAAGTCCTGGAGGCAGGAGCCGCCGAGGCCGCCGCCCGTCACCCCCTCACCCCCGACCAGCGGGCCCACCTGGAGAGCCGGCTGGCCGACCTGGAGGAAGCCCCGCCGGAGCGGTACCGCCAGCTCGACTCCCGCTTCCACCTCGCCATCGGCGAACTCACCGGCTCCCCGTCCCTCGCCGCGGCCATCGCCGAGGCCAGGATGCGCCTCAACGACCTGCTGAACGCCATCCCCATGCTGGACCGCAACATCGAACATGCCGCCGAGCAGCACCGGGCCATGGTCCGGGCGATCCTCGACGGGGACGGCGACGCCGCCCGCCGCGCCACCGAGGAACACCTCGCCGCGACGGCCGCCCTGCTGCGGGGCTTCCTGGCCTGAGGCGTGGGACCGCCGAGCGCAGTCCGGCGTGCGCGGTCCGGCGCGCGCCGCAGCGTTCGAGAAGTCGGCGGAGCGTTCGAGAAGTCGGCGGAGCGTCAGAGCGAGAGCGTTCAAGAAATCAACGGACTCCGACTTAAGAGCCACTTATGGTTACGGACATTGACGTGTCCGGGGCCGAGCGGGAGGGTGATGGGCAGGCGGGCGCAGCGCGCGGCTCCCGCCCTCCCCCGCCTCCTCCACCGCTCCCGGAGTCCCCGTGATCACTCGCAGGACCATGCTCGGCGCCTCCGTCGCGGCCCTGACCGCGCCCGCGCTGGTCGCCGCCCTGTCCCGGACGGCCGACGGCAGCACCACCCCGCAACGCCTCGACGTCGACCTCGTCAACACCGTGTCCTCCCAGCAGGTCCACGCCTACGTCCTCGGCCTCGACCCGGCCCAGGGCAACAGCTGGGCCTTCCTGCGCTCCGACGGCAGCACGCTCTACCACCCGCCCTCCCCGAGCGCCCCGGGCGCACCCCTCGGCGCCGACTGCGCCATCGCCCTGAACGCGCCCGGCGGCACCCCGCGGCGGATCCGGCTGCCGTACCTCTCCAGCGGCCGGATCTACTTCTCCGTCGGCCGCGAACTGGTCTTCCGGATCAACCCGGGCCCGGGCATCGCGCTGCCCTCGGTGAGCAACCCCACCGACCCCAACATCGCCACCGCCTACGGGTTCTGCGAGTTCACCTACGGCCCGGACCAGCTGTACGCCAACATCAGCTACGTCGACTTCGCCGCCGTCCCGATCGCGTTCGACCTCACCGCCGGCAGTGCGCGGCAGCACGTCAGCGGCCTGCCCGCCGGCGGTCTGGAGTCCGCCGCCAACGCGCTGCGCACCCAGGCCGCTGCCGACGGCGGCGACTGGGCCCGGCTGATCGTCCCGGACCCCGCCGGCCGGACCCTGCGCATCCTCAGCCCCAACACGGCGATCAGCGCCGACCCGTCACTGTTCAACGGCTACCTCGACGGCTACCTCACCGCCGTGTGGCAGAAGTACCAGAGCACCGACCTGGTCGTCGACACCCAGGCCGGCTGGGGCACCGTCACCGGCCGGGTCCGCAACGGCGTCCTCACCTTCCCCGGCGTCGGCGGCTTCGCCAAGCCCTCCACCGCCGCCGTCTTCAACTGCAGTTCGGCACCGTTCACCACCGGCAACGACCTGATGGGCAACCTGAGCGCACGACTCGCCGCCGCACTCAACCGCACCACCCTGCTCGACGACCCCCACCAGCCGGACGGCGAGAACCCGGCCGCCTTCTACACCGCCGCGCGCACCAACCACTACGCGCGCGTCCTGCACGCCACCAACCCCGACCACCTCGGCTACGCGTTCCCGTACGACGACGTCCACCCGGCCGGCGTGGACTTCGAGGGCAAGGTGCAGTCGGCGGACCCGACCCTGCTGACCGTCACCGTGGGAGGCACCCAGGGCCCGGTCGACCCCGGGCCGTCACCGCAACCCGGCGGCGGGACGAGCGCCTTCGGCACCATCCGGGCCGAGTCGTACAGCGCGCAGTCCGGCACCGCGCTGGAAACCTGCGGCGACACCGGCGGCGGCCGCGACGTCGGCTGGATCGCGAACGGCGACTGGCTCGCCTACGCCGGCGTGGACTTCGGCAGCTCCGGCGCGACCCGCTTCCAGGCCCGGGTCGCCTCCGGCGCCGCACCCGGCGTCAGCGGACTCGTCCAGGTCCGGCTGGACAGCCCGACCGCCGCACCGGTCGGAAGCTTCGCCGTCGCCGGCACCGGCGGCTGGCAGGCCTGGCGGACGGTACCCGCCGACATCGCCCGGACCACGGGCACCCACACGGTGTACCTCACCTTCGCGAGCGGGCAGAGCGCCGACTTCGTCAACCTCAACTGGTTCACGTTCGGCTAGGCACCTCGCCGGGGCCCGGACGGGGCCGTCCGTCCGGGCCGTTCGGGCCGTTCGGGCCGTTCGGGCCGTTCGGGCCGTTCGGGGCGGCGAGCGCGAGCGCCGTCGCCTCGAACGGGCGAGATCAAGAAGTGATCATGGGCCGATATGCTCATTTCCCGTCAGGTGCCGCTCCGGCCCTGGTCGGAGCGGGAAGGCGGGATCGGCATGATGGGACCGGCGCACGCGCTGTCGGGTGCGGCGGCGTGGCTGGGGGTCGGCGCGGTCGCGGCCGGCATGGGCGAACCGATGCCGTGGCCGGTGCTGGTCGCCGGAGCCCTGATCTGCGCGGGAGCGGCGCTCGCCCCGGACCTGGACCACAAGGCGGCGACGATATCGCGGGCCTTCGGCCCGGTGTCGCGCTGGCTGTGCGAGGTCATCGACAAGCTCTCCTACGCCGTCTACAAGTCGACCCGGGGCAAGGGCGACGCGCGCCGCTCCGGCGGCCACCGGACGCTGACCCACACCTGGATCTGGGCGGTGATGTGCGGCGCCTCGGCCGCCGGCATCGCCGTGTACGGCGGGCGCTGGGGCGTGCTGGCCGTGCTGTTCGTGCACATGGTGCTGGCCATCGAGGGTCTGCTGTGGCGGCACGCGAGGGTCTCCAGCGACGTGCTGGTGTGGCTGCTCGGGGCGACCAGCGCCTGGATGCTGGCGGACGTCCTCGACCAGCCCGGCAACGGGTCGCAGTGGCTGTTCGACCAGCCGGGGCAGGCGTACCTGTGGATCGGGCTGCCGATCGCCCTGGGGGCACTGGTGCACTGCATCGGTGACGCACTGACGGTCTCGGGCTGCCCGATCCTGTGGCCCATCCCGATCGGCCGCAAGCGCTGGTACCCGATCGGCCCGCCCAAGGGTATGCGCTTCCGGGCCGGGAGCTGGGTCGAGATCAAGGTGCTCACGCCGGTCTTCATGGCCCTGGGCGCGGTGGGCGCACTGCTGGGACTGGGCCTCGTCGGCTGACAGCGCCTCCCCGCGCCGACCCGTGCCGACCGCCGGCCCCCGCCGCGCGGGCCGGCGGTCAGCCGCCCGCAGAAGCGCTCCCGCTGGGGCCGGGCTTGACGCAGGGGGCGATGACGGTCACGTACAGGGTGTCCGGGGCGGTGTCGGGTTCGCCGACCACGACCGAGGCGGTGAACTTGTTCGAGTCGTTGGACAGGTCCAGCCGCTGGTCGTCGTTGCGCGTGACGGAGAAGCCGTCCTGCTTCAGCCGCTGCTGCACCGCTTCGAACACGGCGTGCACCTTCGGCCCGGGAATGCCGCCCAGCGTGTACCTGATGTAGGGCATGTACGTCTGGGGAGAGCCGAGCGGCCCGGCCTCGCACGCGTCCTTGTCCACCAGTGGCTCGGCGACCTTCACGCTGTCCTTGTCGGGGAGCACGGCGAGCGCGTTGGAGGAGTACGCCTTCACCTTCTCCTCGGCCTGCCCCAGGTTCATCGACGGAGTGTCGCTCCCGCAGGCGGAGAGCACGAGGGCGGCTGCCGGCAGGAGACAGAGCACGGCGGTGCGTGCGGATCGTCCACGTGGCACGAGTTGTGAGAATCGGCTCATGAGACCGGCTTTCCGGCGATGACCTGGCCGAACGCCCTCCACGACGGGGTGTCCGAGTTCCAGTAGTGGTCGTGATCGGTGTTCTGGGACGGCAGGTGCTGCGCGCCGAAGGCCGAGTTCATGGGGTCGCGTCCGAAGCGCAGGTGGTAGTCGTCGCTGAGTGGGTTGTAGTTGCTGGGGGAAAGGGGGTCGGGCGTCCAGTCCGTGATCGAATCGTCGCCTCCGAGCACCGCGTACACCCTGGACGGGTCCATCTTCGTCCCCTTCGCCAGATCGACGTTGAGGTCGGCTGCCTTGTCGACCCCGACGCCGGGGCTTCCGGCGAAGACCACGCTGTCGACAGGCAGTCCCTTGTCCCGCATGGCGTAGCCGACGACCGTGCTGCCGTAGCTGTGCCCGACGATCGTGTTGTGGGACGGCGACCCCTGGTGGGTGGCACGCAGGCCGGACTGGAAGTTGTAGAGGTTCTGCTCCGCGTCCTTGGCATATCCCTCGTAGGCCGCGTCCGGGATGACCTGTGGGAAACCGGGCCTCGCCGACTGCGGTGCGGTGTAGTTCACGTAGGCGATCGTGGAGACCTTGGCGCCCGGGCTTGCGTCGATGGCGCTGCGGTACATCTCCTTCGCCTTGTCCATGGTGCCGCTCACACCAGCGAGCTTGGACTCGGTGCCCGGGACGAAGGTGGCCACGTGGTCCGCGGTGTCCGGGTCGTTCAGCGCGAGGATCGCGCGGCCCCCCGGTGCCGTGGCGTCGAGCGCGAGCAGGTACGGCCGCGGGTCCTGGGCGCTGACGGGCAGGTCAATGCGGTCCTGGAGGGCCTTGAGGCCCGTCAGTTTGCCCTGCAAGGCGTCGCGCTCGGCCTTCCAGACGATGTGGTCCGGACTTTCGGTGGCCCCGTACGGGGTCCCCGTCACTGAGACGGGCTCGGACTTGTCGAGGTCGCTGAGCTGCTTTTGGAGGTCCGCCTGGGTCCGGGTCAGGTTCACCCGGTTCGCCTGGTCGCGGACGGCTGCGGGAACGCCGTCGAGGTTGCCGATCTGGTCGGGGTTGTCGTGGATGAACTTCTGCTGTTCGGTGTCGGTGAGGCCGTCCCACCACTTCTTGACGCCGGTCGGGTCGGTGCCTGCGGGGGGTATCTGCTCGCGCCCGGTCTGGGCGGCAAGGTCCCTCGCCGCCATGGCGGCGTCCAGGCCGAGGCCGTTGCTCGCGTTACTGGCGAAGTGGTTGAGTCGGGCGCTGATCTCCCGGTCCGCCTGGTCGGCTTCGTTGAGCGCGGAGGTGATGCGGTTGCTGATGGCGATGGCCGTCGTCTCGGCACCGGCGCCCGCGTAGTTCGCGGACGTCGGCTCGTTGTCCCAGGTGATGCGGCCGTCGGGGGCGACGGTGAGCTTGGCGGCCTTGGCGTCGTCGAGGGCGTAGACCAGGTGCGACTGCGCCAGTGCGAACTGCTCGGCGGCTTTGGCGAGCGCCTTGCCGACGAGGTCCAACTCGGTGTGTGCGGACTGCAGTTCGGTGCCCAGGAAGCGGATCCGGGCCTGCGCGTGGTCGGACGCGGTGCCGGTCCAGTGCGAGTTGGCCAGCCGGTCGGCGACCTCGTGCTGCCAGGATTCGATGTGCTGGCCGAAGGCCGAGTAGAGCGCGTCGAACGCGTTCTTCGCGATGGTGATGTTGATGACGTCGGCGTCGTACAGCGTCTTGATGTCCACCGGGCTACTCCGTGGCCTTCGCGCTGGAGGGCTTCACGGGGCCCGGGACGACGGCCGTGCCGAACGGGTCCGGCTCGTCAGGCACCGGCGCGGCCGGGTTCCGCATGCTCTGGTGGACGTCCTTCTCGACCTGACGGTAATAGGTGGCTGTCGTGCCGAGTTTGGTGCCGACGTCGCCCATGTCGCCGGCGAGCTTGTCCAGCAGCGTCTTCCAGTTGGTGCCGCAGTCCCGCACCGCCGCGGCCGTCAGCCACCCCTGCAGAGTGCCCGCAGCCTGGTTGCACGGCTCTGCGAGCTTCGACGTCTCACCCGGTATCAGACCGCCGATGTGCTGCGCACTCTGTCCGCAGCCGTCCAGTTCGGCCGGATTGACCTTGAACTGCAAGCCGGCATCAGGATCTGCCACGTTCTTCCCCCCGTTGTCCCCCCGTGTCCCGGGCCCGGCGTCCTGCCCGGTTCCGAGAGCTTTCAGTTTTGGATATTAACGGATCATTGATCTATAGGGGGCGAGTATCGATCGGGCTCGATCGGACCGTGTCACGGAGTCGGTGGCTTGGTGCCGTGGGGCCAGACACAGGGGGAGGTGAATCCGATGGTCAGGGTTGTGGTCCACTCGCCGCCGTCGTAGATGGAGGCGCTGAATCCGTCTTTCGGATTGTCGAGCGAGATGTTGTCAGGTCGGCTGCTGGTGACTTTGAACCCGGCAGCGGTGAGGTGGTCCCGGAAGGCGTTGAAGGTCGCAGCATGCTGGTCGGCCGGGATGCCCCGCAGGTAGCGCGACGTCACGGCCGTCATCCGGCCGTCCTCTTCCGAGGGGGCGTCGTTCTTGAAGCAGTAGGCGCCGTTGTCGCGGTCGGTGACGGCGGTCACCGGCTGGGGGAGGGCGGCGAAGGTGTCGGCAAAGTACGCCTCGGTCTTCTGTTTCGCCTGCTGAAGGGTGATCGTCGGGCTGTCGTCTGTGCCGGCGCAGGAGGTGGCCATCAGGAGGGCGGCGACGGTCGGCAGCGCCAACCGCGCGGCATTGGTGCAGCGTAGGCGGGCGCCCGTATCGAGCTCGAACTCCGAGACTGCATCAGAAGCCGCCATGTATCCCCCATTGCTGCCGGGCCGGCGTACTGCCCGGTTCCGGGATCATTTGATGTCGGATATTAACGGGTCGTCGAACGGATTCGGGTGGGAATCGATGGGGCTCCGGGCGGTCGTCGGCCGGGCGGCTGAGGGGTCGGGCCGCCGGGTGGGGGCGGGATCCTGTGATCGTTCCGGGGGGATCCGGCGGGTTGTGCGCGCGTTGTGCGCCCGTTGTGCGCACACCCTCCGACGTGGTGTTCCTGCAGGTCGGAGGGGTCCGGGCCGGCCGCTATGCTGTCCGGCGGTCTTCGGACCGCATGACGGGATATCGGGGGAGATGTCATGGACAGCGACGGTTCCGGGACGGGCCGGGGTGCCGGCCGGCAGCACCGGCGGCAGTACCGGCGGCAGGGGGCCTGACGGTGCCCGACCACGATGCGCACCCGCTGGGGGAGAAGCCGGGCAGTCAGCGCCAGCAGGCCGAGCGGTTGAAGAAGACGATCGACGAGTCGCACGGCATGTGGGGCGCCGGTGATCTCAAGTACGCCGTCCACGACGCCCTTCAGCTCGCCGCCCCGAAGGGGGACGCGGGCAAGCTCGGTGAACTCGCGGCCGCCTACACCACGGCGGTCGGGCAGATCGACGAGATCCAGATGAAGGTGGAACGCGTCGGCTCCCAGCACCTGCCCGACGCCTGGACCGGCCAGGTCGGGGAGAAGGCGGCCGAGGTGGTCAAGGCCTCCGCCGACGACCTGACGCACTGTCGTGACGCGCTGGGCCAGGGGCGGCTGCACCTCGCGACGCTGGCCACCGCGCTGAGCGAGGCGCAGACCCTGCACGGGCAGGGGGCCGCGCCGCTGGGCGAGGCACTGAGCCTGCTGCACAAGATCACCGTCGCCGGCGCGCCGGACCTCGTCCACTGGGACGACGACACCATGCACAGCGCGCACGCGAAGGCGAAGGACGGCATCAAGTCGATCTTCGACGCGGCGGTGAAGGCCGAGACCGCCGGCCGTGCGGCCGCCCGCGAGCTGAACGCGCTGGCGGGCAAGGCGCTGGCGGGCAAGTTCACGAACAAGGGCCTGGGGGCGGCCGACAAGCTGGTCCTGGCCGACGCCGCCACGGCCGGGAACCAGAGGTACGGCAGCATCCTCACGGCCACCGACGTCACCAGGGCCGGCCAGTTCATGGACAGGATGAGCGAGGCCGACCGGGCCCGCTTCGACCGGCTGCTGGCCGGCAGCAAGTCCCCCGAGGAGCGCGCCTACCTGATGAAGGCGCTGGCCGCCGGGCACGGCTACGACGAGGTCAAGGCCTTCGACGACCTGATCCACGAGCACGCCGACAGTCCTGGCTGGCTGGCCGAGCGGATCTCCCCGGTGCAGCTCGACGCGACCTCGTCCCAGACCAGGGACACCGGCTACCAGGGCGTCCAGTGGACCCAGGGCAACCACGGGACCTGCGTGGCCGCCTCGACGGTGACCGCCCGGGCGCTCGTCGACCCGCTGTTCGCCTTCCAGCTCACCACCGGCGGGCACCCCGGCGACCCGCAGTACGACAACGGCAAGGCCGCGAAGGAACGTTGGGACCAGGAGACGAACCGCGTCTACGACACCCGCGGCTGGTGGCACCGGATGAGGGACGGGATGACGTCCTGGGAGTCCACGGACGTCGCCGACGACGAGATCGGCAAGCACACCGGCACCGAGTACCACACCGTGGACCTGGAGGGCGCGGATCAGCGCAAGGACGTGCTGGCCCGGGTCGAAGCGGCGGTGGACCAGGGCAAGCCGGTGCCGATCGAGGTCAAGGAGGACACCTGGCTCGTGCCGAGCCGTCACCAGATGATGATCATCGGGCACCGGGGCGACCAGCTGGAGATCTACAACCCCTGGGGCTACACCGTGTGGGTCAGCGAGGACGACTTCGTCCACAACCACATGGGCGGCGCGACCAAGGGCCGGCTGCCCGTCGCCAACAACGTCAGCATGCCCAAGTGAACCGGCAAGGAGCAGAGTTGAGCACACCCCAGCCCATGAGCGACGCCCGGCTGGCCGAGCTGGACGTCGAGGTGCTGCTGCGCTTCGGCCTGCCGGCCGCCGGCCCGCACCGCGCCACGCTGTTCGGCGACGGCGCGGTGGCCGCCGCGATCACCGTCGACCGGCTCGGTGTCCTGCCGCGCGCCCTGGTCTTCCTCGGCGAGGTGGTCCGCTCCGGCGGCACCCGCTACGCCGCGCCGCTGCCCGAGCCGCTGCCCGGCCCCGCGGCGGCGGTGGCGCGCGGCTGGCTGGAGGCCGCCTCGATGGTCGTCGGCGATCCGACCGGGGACCTGCTGGTCGCCCGCTGGCTGGACGCCGTGGCCACCGTCCTGGCCCTGCGGGTCACCCACCGGGAGGCGACCTCGTGAAGAAGTGGCAGCGGATTCTCCTCGTGCTGGTCGCGGTGCTCGCCGTCGTGGGCACGGCGGGCGCGGTGGCGATCCACCGGATGACGACCGGCAAGCTCGACCACGGCACGGTGGTCACGGCGACCACGGGCGAGATCACCGTCCGACCGGGCGAGCTCTTCTCGATCGAGGTGGGCGCGTACCAGATGGCCGGCGACATCTGGTCCGTGGCCGATCCGGCGCCCGACGCCGCGGTGGTGCAGACCGTCGGCGACGAGTACGTCCGGGACTTCGGCGTCGGGGACCTGCTCGACTTCGGCGAGATCGGCGCTCTCGGCTCGGGTGGCCACTACTACTTCGTCTTCCGCGCCGCCCCGAACCCCGGCCGCACCACCGTCACTCTGCACGTCGACTACCGCGACCAGGACGGCATGACGTTCTCCGGCGGGCCCGCGCAGGCCAGGCGCCAGTTCACCGTCCGGGTCGCCTGACGCCTGACGCCTGACGGCTGAGGCCTGACGGCTGAGGCCTGACGGCTGACGGCTGAGGCCTGACGGCTGAGGCCTGACGGCGGCCTCGCGCGCGGCCGGTGCTCCGGCGGCGCGGCTTCAGCTCCGGACGGTCGCCGCGGACACCCCGTACGCCCCGGCGGCGGACTCGGCGAAGCGCTGCTCCTGCATGCCCGTCAGCTTGCGGACCATCAGGACGGCGAAGACCGCGGCGGCCACTTCGAGCAGGTCGGAGGCGGTCAGCCAGAGGACGGACTGCTGGTAGGTGTCCGGGAACTCGGCCTTCGCGTTGTACTGGGCGCCGATCCGGTCGACCACGCCGGCCGCCAGGAAGGTGCCCCACCAGAGGTTGAGCAGGGTCTGCGGGAGCGGTGGGCGCACCCCCGACCCGTCCGGGCGGGCACCGGCCTGCCAGATGTCGCCGGCGATCTGCCGGGGGAACCAGAGTGCGGCCACGGGAGTGAACCAGCCGCCGATCGCCCAGCCCCGCCTGTACCGGTGCCCGTGCGGGTCCAGTGTCTCGGCATTCACCCGCACCCGGTAGAACCAGGTGATGAACGCCGCACCCGAGGCCACCAGGACCAGCATGTGGATCGTGCTCGCGTTGTCGCGGAGCTGGTCCACGGCGTTGAGCGTGGCGTCGTCGACCAGTTCGGTGTCGGTGGCGAGGTCCCCGGCCGCCTGGTACATGCGGAAGTCGGCGACGAGTGAGAACAGCGTCGTGGCGCACGTTGCGGCGAGCAGCGCGGTGGCGGCGATGGAGGCGGCTCGCGGCGAGCGGTACACGGCGGGTGAAGGCATCGGTGAAAGGCTCCAGGAACGGACCGGAATGGCGGAGCGACACCTTAGGGCCTGGACATTCGTTCGCACCAGTCCATTTCGGGGACCGGTGTCACCGCGCAGGCCGGAGGCAGGGGCGGTGCGCGGCACGGGCGGCGCGCCCGGCGGCCCGCGTCCCGGGCATCCCAGCCATTCGCTTGAAGTTGTCGGCGGAGCGGCAAGGGCGCCCTCCCCATCGCGCGGCGCCTGTGCTGGACTGTCCCGGCACAATCCGTACACGACAACGGGGTGACGGCGATGCCTCTTGAGGGCGAGTACGATCCGAGTCCGGCACAGTGGGTGCGCGAACAGGTCGAGCTGTACGAGAGTTCGGGCGGCACGCAGGGGACGACGCTCTGGGACACCGGCCTGCCGGTCGTCATCGTCACGATGCGCGGCGCGAAGAGCGGCAGGATCCGCAAGATTCCACTGATGCGCGTGGAGCACGAGGGGCGGTACGCGGCGGTGGCCTCGAAGGGCGGCTTCCCGCGCCACCCGGACTGGTACTTCAACCTCAAGGCCGAGCCGCAGGTGGAGCTCCAGGACGGCCCCGAACGCCGGCGCATGACGGCCCGTGAGGTCACCGGGGACGAGAAGGCGCAGTGGTGGCAGCGCGCGGTCGCCGCGTATCCGCCGTACGCCGAGTACCAGGAGAAGGCCGACCGCGTGATCCCGGTCCTCGTCCTCGAACCCCACCCCCAGGACCCGCCTGTCCTGTGACACCGAACCTTGACCGCGTGCCATCGAAGGTTGATCAGGTCGCGTGACAGGGTCGGCCGGTGACGACAATCGACCGGGTGACCACTGTCGAACGCCCTCTGCCGCCCCTGAACGCCGACGAGCGCACCACGCTCGAAAGCTGGCTCGACTTTCATCGCGCAACACTCGCCATGAAGTGCGAGAGCCTGGACGACGAGCAGGCTGCCGTCGCGTCCGTGCCGCCGTCCGGCTTCACGCTGACCGGTCTCGTCCGGCACATGGCGGAGGTGGAGCGGAACTGGTTCCGCAGGGTGTTCGCCGGAGAACAGGCCCCGCCCATCTACGCCCCAGAGGCTGACCCGGATGGTCCCGACGGCGGCTTCGATCTGCCCGAGGGCGCCACCCTGCGTGATGCTCTCGCCACCTGGCACACGGAAATCGCCCGCGCCCGCGAGCACTGCGCCGGCCGTGCTCTGGCCGACACCGGCCGCTTCATGGAACAGGACGTCAGCCTCCGCTGGATCTACGTCCACATGATCGAGGAGTACGCCCGCCACAACGGCCACGCCGACCTGGTCAGGGAACGCATCGACGGCGCCACCGGCGTATAGCGAGGTTCCTGGAGTTCTGCCGCTACCTGCGCAGCCTCCACCCGCCCGAGGTCCGGACCACGATCGTGCCGGTAGGAGCCGTCACCGCAGCGGCGAAGGACCGGCAGCAGATGCACCACCACCCGCGACGGCAGATTCCGGACCCGGGCCTGCACTCTGCCGGTCTGCGCCGGCGCCTCGTCGACCATCTCGAACGGGACAAGCGGGTCAACTCGCCGAGACGGCCGGGCGCGAACGCCCCTGCGGCAACCACGACCTCACGAGAGATGACAGACTGAGCACCCACGGAGCTCCCGGCGAACAGTGATCTCGGTCGATACGGTTCCAGCAGGAGCTCCGTTCCTAGGCCGATGGCGGCGGCGGAACGGTGACCCCGCGTCTGGCTGATGAACGATGGTGGACGTCTTGCACTTCGCGCTCGCATACAAGGAAGAGGCCCGCTGCCCCGTCTTCCTGAACGGAGTCATCCATGAGGAGTTCTCCGACGACGGCTACGACAAGCCGATGCAGTACGCCTGGCACTACGCCGTGGGCCACGCGCCGCCGGCCGACCTCCCGCCGGAGCTGTGGCTGATCACGAAGGGCCGGGCCTACGACTTCGACTTCCACACGGCCTTCGGCGGGCACGTCGTCAGCGGCGACTTCCTGTCCCTGATGCAGTCCACCGACACCGGCAACTGGCAGGCCGCGAAGCTGCACGCGGTGTCCACCAAGGGCGATCCGAGATCGGCGAAGGACTATTTCTTCGTGAAGTTCCCCCGGGCCGAGTTGCTGAAGGTCGAGGACGTGGTCGACCTTGAGAGGTCGAAGATCGACTTCCGCCCCGACGGTCAGATCAAGAAGGTCTGGGAGCTCAGGTTCAGGAAGTCACCGGAGCGCGACCTGTTCTTCATCGACTGCGTCGCGCTCCTGGGTATCGCCTTCTGCTCGGAGAGGTTCGCCGAAACCGCGAGGCAGTTCGGGGCGAGGGGGGTCGAGTTCGTCGAGCTCCCCGAGATCGGGCGCATCCAAGGTGCATGACCGCTTCCTGGAGCAGGTAGTGGAGTCGGGCGATGCCGAGAATCGCGTGGTGGACTCCGCCGCCCCGTGAGTCGGCAGTCGCGCAGGATCTTCCAGTCTTCAGGCGCGCGCAGACGTGCTCGACTCGCGGCCTGGACCCGCTTGTGCTCACGGTCGTGCTCGACTTGCCACTCGGTCGGTTCTCCTCCGCGGGGCCGGCGGTGCGGGATGACCAGGCGTCGGTGCCCGGGTAGCCGCCGTCGGCGATGATGGTCGTTCTGCCGACGAAATCCCATCCGGCAGGCGACGCCTGCTGCCCCGTCATCGCGCGGGCGCCACTGCGACCACGGGATCCGCGCGAGCCGGGGAATCGGTCTTTCCGATGTCTTGACGAACGCATGACACTGACGGACCATCAAGCTGGCGCGCGCCGAACCTCCTCCACCGTTCCGCCCCCACGGACCCCCACAGGAGGACAGTCATGCGACTGCCCCGCCGAGGGAAGCCCGCCGCGGCCACCGCCGTCCTGCTGGCTCTCGCCCTCGCCACCCCGATCACCGCCCGGGCGGCCTCCCCCGACCGCCCGTCGGTGCCCGCGTCCGCCACCGCCGCGGACACCGGCACCGACAACACCCTCACCGGCACCGACAACGCCGGCACCGACACCGCTCGGCAGTACCGGATCGACGGACCGCGCACGGTCGCCGAACGCACCGCCGTCGCCGCGACCGGCGCCTCCGTCGACGCCGTCCTGCCCGACGCCGTCGTGGTCACCGCCGACCCGGCCGAGGCCGACCGGCTGCGCGCGCTCGGCTGGTCGCCGGTCGCCCTGCCCGGCCCCCGCTACGGCCTCGGGGCCGGCACCGACGGAGCGCCCGGCGTGGCCTACGACTTCCCGCAGGCCGACTCCGGCTACCACAACTACGCCGAGGCCACGGCCGACATCGACGCCGTCGTCGCCGCGCACCCCGACATCATGAGCAAGCGCGTCATCGGCACCTCGTACGAGGGCCGGCCGATCGTCGCGGTGAAGATCAGCGACAACGTCGGCACCGACGAGAACGAGCCCGAGGTGCTGTTCACCGCCCACCAGCACGCGCGCGAGCACCTCACCGTCGAGATGGCGCTCTACCTGCTGCACGAGTTCGGCGACAAGTACACCACCGACAGCCGCATCGCCAACGCCGTCAACAGCCGCGAGATCTGGGTGATCCCGGACCTCAACCCGGACGGCGGCGAGTACGACATCGCCACCGGCCGCTACCGCAGCTGGCGCAAGGACCGCCAGCCGAACCCCGGCAGCAACAGCGTCGGCACCGACCTCAACCGCAACTGGGACTACAAGTGGGGCTGCTGCGGCGGCTCCTCCGGCTCCACCTCCAACGAGACCTACCGGGGCAGCGCGCCGGAGTCGGCCAAGGAGACCAAGGTGGTCGCCGACTTCGTCCGCAGCCGGATCGTCGGCGGCAAGCAGCAGATCACGGCCGCCATCGACTTCCACACCTACAGCCAACTGGTGCTCTGGCCGTTCGGCTGGACCACCGCCGACACCCCCACCGGCATGACCGCCGACGAGTACAACACCTTCGCCACCCTCGGCCGCACCATGGCCTCCACCAACGGCTACACGCCCGAGCAGTCCAGCGACCTCTACATCACCGACGGCGCCATCGACGACTGGCTGTGGGGCACCCAGCGGGTCTTCGCCTACACCTTCGAGATGTACCCCGGTCCGAGCGGCAGCGGCGGCGGCTTCTACCCGCCCGACGAGGTCATCGGCCGTGAGACCAGCCGCAACCGCGAAGCGGTCCTGCGCCTGGTGGAGACGGCGGACTGCGTCTACCGCGCGATCGGCAAGCAGCAGCAGTACTGCGGCATCCCCGCCTGACCGACTGCCCGACCGACCGCCCGCCTGCCCGTCTCCGTACGGGTCGTGCCCGGACCGCCGAGCGGTCCGGGCACCACGGCGTTCGCGGCCCTCCTGGCGGAGCCTACGGAGCCCGGCCGTCCTGGACACCACGTGCGGCCTCGCGGCCTGCCGGCGGCCGGTGTCGGTGACGGTCCGTACGGTGTGCTGCATGGAACAGGAACGTGCCGTAGGTGCCGAGCGCTTCGGTCCGCTGCCCGGGCGGGTCGGCCACGTGGGCGGGATCGAGTCACTCACCCTCGACGGGCGGCGCCACTACTTCGGCTTCGACTACCGGAGCGACCTGGTCGTCTCACCGCTGATCGACGACCCGGGCGCGATGGCGGCCTTCGCCGCCGAGCACATGCGGCAGACCGACGGCCGCCACGGCGAGGCCTACTGGGCGGACCTCGTCGCCGACGCGGTCGGGACGTCGGGGCTGGTGTCGCGGAACGCCGAGCGGGAGTTCACCACGGCGGACCTGCGCGCCGACCTGCCCGGACCCGGGAGCCACCTGCTCTACCTGCTGGACGCGGCCGGTGAGTGGGACGACGCGTTCCCCCTGCCGTCGGAGGCCCGGCAGGCCTGCGCGCGACTGGGGTTCGACGAGGACGACCTCGCGGAGTGCGTCGACGAATGCCTGCGGGCCCTCGGGGAGGGCGGGGCGCCGGGGGAGGACGGCCGGTCGGACGAGTGGACGGTCGTCCGCTGCTACGTCGCGTCCGCGGTGACGCACCTGCCCGGCAACTGGGCGCTGCTGTTCGCCCCGCTCGCGGAGGCCGTCGCCGTGCGGGAATGAGCCGTCGGGCGCGCCCGGGCGGGGGCGGGCGCCCGCGGGGGGGGGGGGGGGCCCCCGGGGGGGGCGGACCGCCGGGGCGGGCGGGCGCGCGGGCGCCGCGGCGGCCCTGGGGGGGGGGGGGCGCGGCCCCGGGGGGGGGGGGCGCGCGGGGGGGGGGGGGGGGGCCCCCCGGGCCGGCGGGGGCCCCCCCCCCCCCCCCCCGGGTCGGGGGCGGACCACCGGGCGGGGGCCTACCGGGCGGGGCGGCTCGCGGCGAGCAGGTCGGACAGGAGGGGGAGCAGGTCCTCGGGGTCGGCGGCGGCGAGTTCGTCGAAGGCACCGCCCGAGCGGGCCAGGATGACCCCGACGAACGCGGCCGCCGCCAGTTCGGCCCGCAGCTGCGGCCGGTCGACCTGCTCGGCGGTGAAGCGGTCGTGCAGGGGCTGGACCAGCCGCTTGCGGAGGTAGGCGCGGGCTTCCTGCTGCACCTCGGTGTTGTCGCCGGGCAGCACGGCGGCCCGGAAGGTCGGGCCGGGGCCGCGCTGGGAGAAGCGCTCCAGCAGGTGGCGCAGCCGGTCCTCCACCAGGAGGTCGGCCGGTGCCGCGCCGCCCAGCTCGACCCGTACGGTGGCCAGGTAGAGCTGCGTCTTGCCGCCGAAGTACCGGGCGATCAGGGCCGGGTCGACGCCGGCCCGTTCGCCGATCTCGCGGGTGGTGGTGCGTTCGAATCCGCGCTCGGCGAAGAGTTCCAGCGCCGCCTGGACGAGGAGCTCCCGGCTGCGGGCGGCGTCCCGGCGCCGGGGTGCGGCGGCCGCCGGTGCCGCGGCTTCCGCTGCCGCGCTCTCCGGCACGCCGCCGTCCGTGACGGGGACGGACCGGTCGGCGGCAGGGACGGACCGGTCGGTGTCAGGAACGGACCGGTCGGTGTCAGGGGCGGACCGGTCGGCCGAAGGGGTTTCGTCGGTCACCGGTCGGCTCCGGCCCGCCGCGTGGGCACCTCGCTCTCGCCGGCCACGCCGTCGGCGATGCTCTCCTCCACGATCAGCTCCTCGTCCACGACCGGTTCCCCGTCCGGGACCAGTCCGTCGTCCACGCGCGCGCCCCGGCGGGCGGCGGTCGCGGCACCGAGCCGCGGCAGGACGATCGTAGCCAGGCCGATCACCACCCACACCGCGCAGCCGATCAGGGCCGCGTCCCGGTAGCCGCTGTCGCCGGGCAGCTGCCGGCCCGGCTCGGTGTGGGCCTGGAGCACGGCGCCGCACAGCGCGCTGCCGGTGGAGTAGCCGATGTAGCGCAGCACCTGGTTGAAACTGACCGAACTGCCGACCTCGTGGGCGGGCACCGCGTTGACGATCAGCCCCGGCATCACGGCGAAGGTGCAGCCGACGCCCAGTCCGGCGATGCCCATCACCACCAGGAGCTGCCAGAGGTGGTCGCGGGCGAACAGGAAGAACAGCATCGAGACGAGCGAGACCGCGCAGCCCAGCGGCAGCACCAGGGCGGAGGAGGTGCGCCGGGCGAGGCCGGGGACCACCTTGCCGGACAGCAGGCTGACCGCCGAGAACGGCACCAGGACGAGGCCGGCGACCACGACCGAGGCGCCGAGGCCGTAGCCGGTGGCGGTCGGGGTCTGCACGTAGCGGATCACCAGCGACATCAGCAGGTACATCCCGACGCCCGCGACCAGGCCGGCCACGTCCGCGGTCAGGACGACGGGGTTGCGCAGCGCGCGCAGGTCGACCAGCGGGTGGGCGGTGCGCAGCTCGTGCCACACCCAGCCGACCAGCAGCAGGACGGAGGCGACCGCCACCGTCCACAGTCGGGCGCTGCCCCAGCCCCAGGTCTCGCCCTCGCTGAGCACGAGCAGGAGGCCGACCAGGGCCAGGCCGAGCAGCACCGCGCCGAGCGCGTCCAGCGGGTGCCGCTCGCGCTCCGCCGTCGAGGGCAGGACCAGGGCGGCCAGCAGCAGGGCCAGGGCGCTGATCACGGCGCCGAACCAGAAGCCCGCGTGGATGCCGAAGGCCTGGGCGATCAGGCCGGTGATCGGGTAGCCGAGGCCGACGCCGGCGACGGTGGTGACGGAGAGCAGCGCGACCGTCGAGCGGGAGGCCGCGGCGGGCAGGCTGTCCCGCGCGGTGGCGATGGCCAGCGGGGTCAGTCCGAGCCCGAGGCCCTGCAACGCGCGCCCCGTGACCAGCCAGCCGAAGCCGAGCGGCAGCGCGGCCAGCACGCTGCCGACCACGACGGCGGCGGCGGTGGCGAGGGTGACCGTACGGCGGTGCGGCCCGTCTCCCAGGCGGCCCAGGACCGGGGTGGCGACCGCCCCGACCAGCATCGTGATGGTCAGCGACCACTGGGCCTCGGAGAGTGAGACGTGGTCGACGGCCGCGATGGTGGGGATCATCGGTGCGCCGAGACTGCTGATCACCGCCACCACGGCGCTGAGGAACACCAGGACGGGCACCAGGGCCCGCTCACGTCGTATCGGCAGGCCCGTCGGGGTTGGCACGGACGCGTCCTCCTTCGTCGGTTGGTCGGTGGCCCGGGGTCCCGGCACTGATGTCATCGGGCGATGTCACCAGATGATGTCATCACATGATGACATGGTGCGGTGGCGGCGTCGAGGCAGTAGCGAGAGCCGCCGGGAGACGGGCCGGAGGGAGCAGGGGCGGAGCGGCGCGGCGCGGGGCACCCACCTCCCGTCGGGCACCGCTGCGCGTCGGCGGCATGAGCCGTTGTCAGACGCGCTTGGCAGGATGCTCCCCATGCTCGCCACGCTCGCCACTCGTCCTGACCCACGGCCCACCGCCCGGCCCGTCCCGTCCGATCCGCCCGACGTCCGGGGAGACTTCGAGGTGCACCTGACGGTGGGGCCCGGTGCCGCGGACGCGCTGGCCGCCTGGGCCGACGACCACGGCCTGAAGTTCACCCACATCCTGCTGGACCGCGGTGCGTCGCCCTCGCAGCCGATGCTCACCCTGCGCGCCGGCGGCACGCTGGAGGAGGTCGCCGCGGAGACCGCCCGCGTCACGGGCCGGCTGGACCGGGCCGGGTTCACCGTCCTGCGGGCGAAGATCGAGGCCACGCCGTGGTCGGAGGGCGTCCCGGCCTCGGACGAGGACGCCGTACGGCACGGGGCCGGCCGGTACTTCGAACACCACGTCAAGCTGCTGCTCCCGGGCCCGGCCCAGGAGGGCGGGGACGCCGGGCGGCGCGCCCGCCTCGCCGAACTGGTGGACCGGCACGCCGCGCACCTGTCGCGCAATCCGCGCCGGGTGCGCGAGGACGGCCGGTGCGAGTGGTTCGTGACGCAGCGGTGCCGCCTCGTGGGCCTGGACACCGCGGGCCGCCGGCTGGAGGCGCTGCTGGGGGACCTCGCGGACGACGGCCGCGACGTGGTGTCGGTGGAGCGCGAGTTCGTCGTCGTGGACAGCGACGAGGCCCTGGACGCGGGGTGGATAGCCGAGCCCGGGCATGGTGCCGGGCCGTACGGAGAGGGAGAGCCGAGATGACCGGGGACCAGTCCCAGCCGCAATCGCAGCCGCAGTCACCCGTGGGGTGGGAGGAGCTGGAGTACGGCCCGTGGCAGGGCGTCGTGCTGCCCAGGCGGCCGCCGTCCGAGGACGTCCGCGAGGACCGGGACCTGCCCAGGAGCATCCGTCCGATCGACGACGAGGCGGTGAGCCAGCAGCCGGTCTTCGACCCCGCCCTCGCCGGGTACAGCATGGCCCTCCGGCCCAGCGAACCGGCCTTCGCCGACCCGGAACTCGCCGAGCCCTGGCTCGCCGCGCGGCGCGAGGCGCTGAACACCGTGCTGTCCGCCGTGGCCGAATCGCCGTGGGCGGACCACCTGGTGCTGCGCGGCAGCATCCTGCTGCGGGCCTGGTACGGGGAGCAGGCACGGGAGCCGGGCGACCTGGACTTCGTGGTCCGCCCGGTGGCGTGGGAGCTGGAGGACGAGCGCACCGACCGCATGCTCGAAGAGCTCGCCGCCGGCGCCGAACGCCTCTCGGGGACGGTGCGGCTGCACGCGGACCAGGCGGTCAGTGACGAGATCTGGACGTACAGCAGGATTCCCGGGCGCAGGCTCGTCCTGCCGTGGTCGGCGCCGGGCGTCCCGGGTGGGACGGTCCAGCTGGACTTCGTCTTCACCGAGCACCTGCCCGTCGAACCGGAGGCCTACCGCCTCCCCGGCGTCACCGGCCCGCTGCTCGCCGCCACGCCACAGCTCTCCCTCGCCTGGAAGATCCTCTGGCTGGTGTCGGACAACCACCCCCAGGGCAAGGACCTCTACGACGCGATCCTGCTCTCGCGCACCGCCGAGGCGCCCTACGACCTGCTGCGCCAGGTCTTCACCGGATCCGACGAGAACTGGTCGCGCTGGCCGCTCCTCCCGCAGCAGATCAGCGGGCTCTACGTCGACTGGGACGAGTTCGCCAAGGACTACCCGCAGTTCGCCGGGCCCGTCGAGGAGTACCCGGCGGAGCTGCTCGCCGCGCTCCGCCCGACCTTCGCCGACCGCGGAGAGTACGCACTGCGCGCCCGGTGGCTGGCCCCGTTGACCGAGGAGCTGCGGGACGTGCTGGCGAGTGAGGGCATGGACGCGGTCCAGCAGCGGCTGGACCGGCACCACCTGCCCGCGGAGAACATCCTGGTGATCACCTGCGAGCTGCTGGACGGTGATCTCGACGGCGCCTTCCGCGCCGTCGCCGACCGCTCGGACCGGGCAGACCGGGCGACCCGCAGACTGGTGGAGGCCTCCGACCGCTTCGCCGTGGAGCTCACGGGCGGCCGCGCGGCGGACAGTGACAGCGACGGCAAGGCCGACAGCGACAGCGACGGCAACGCCGACGGCTGACGGTCACGGGGCACCGCTCCGCACCGCTTCCGTGGCCGGTGGTGCCGGCCACGAGAGCGGTGCGGACGGAGACCGGACGGGAGACGATGCAGCGCTGCCACCGCCGGCCGCCGACGGTCAGACCTCGAAGGGCCAGACGGCGGTGCGGTCCCGTGCGACCCGGACCTCGACCCACGAGCCGTCGACACCGTCAGGCAGTGGCGGGCGGCCGCCGCCGGCCTCGGCGATCTCGAACATGATCAGCGCACCCCCCACGTCCAGGTCCGCCACGCCGTCTTCGTCGAGGCTCAGGACCCCGCGCAGCACCGTGTGATCGCCGTCCTCGCGCACCTCGGGCGTGGCCGACAGGCTCGGCCAGGCGTTCCCGGCCCAGACGACGTCCTCGTCCACGGTCCACTCGACATGGTGCTCCCGGCCCACCGCCTCAGCGGCTCCCCGCCAGATCACCACCGCACTGCCGACGGCCGAGCGCACTCGAACGAACATCGGCTCCGCCGGGGCCGACGGCACTGCTTCCACCATGACCAACACCCCGCCATCATCCTCGACCCACCCGGCGGCGACGCCACCGGGCTGCACCGGACGGCGGGAGAATCCGTTCGCGGCCGCGGTCGCCGTCGGGTTCCGTTCCCCGGTCAGTCCTCCTCGTCCAGTTCGGACAGGGCGTCGGCGACGAGGCGGGTGGCGAAGCCGTGGTCGTTGTTGCCGGCGACCCGGTTGATGTGTTCGGCGAGCAGCACGGCCAGGGCCTCCAGGGGGTTCATCTCGTCCCCGGTCCAGGGCCCGTACTGCGCCCGCCACAGGGAGGGGCTCAGGCCGGTGCCCGCGGCGATGAGCAGACCGGCCATGATGGGGACGACCTCGGGGCGGAAGGTCCTGGGCATCATGCGCATCGTGGCCACCAGGCTGGGCACCACGTACTCCACGACGTCCTGCTCCTGGCGCTCCAGCGTTCCCCGCAGCCAGTTCATGAACACGTAGATGAGGGTGCACGTGCCGTCGACCAGCTCGTCGAGGCCCGTCGCGCCGAGGGACGCGGCGAACTGCTTGATCATCCGCTCCTGTTCGGAGTCCGTCCCCGTCTTGCCGTCGTAGACGGCCTTGAGCCGGGAGTCGACGACCATGAGCGCGGCGCTCACGTCGCCGACGGGAGCGAACTGGGGGTCGCAGGGCGATGACACGGGACTCCTCCGCGGGCGGCTACGAAACGTGACACTGCACGTTCGCAGCGTAGTCCGTCCACCGCCCCGGGGTCAGGCGAATCCTGAGGAAGGGTCATGCGACGGCTGCCCGGGGACTGTCGGTGGGGGGCGTTAGGGTCCGGTCCATGGACGCAGACGAAGCCCTCTGGTACCGGATCGCCGATCTCCTGCCGGAGCCCGCGCGCGAGGAGGTCAAGGACTGCTGGCTGATCGGGGAGCAGGAGTGCGGGCTCGACCTGCTCGTCGGGGGCCTGCTCGCCCGGCAGGTCCCGATCGGCGGGGCGGACCGGGCGCAGATAGCCGTGCTCGCCGAGCAGTGGGGCGGGCGCGAGCAGCTGACGCCCGGCATCCTGCGCTGCCCGGACGACGGCGCGCCCGCCCCGGTGCGGCTCCTCGACGCGGAGGGCTTCGGCGGCGCTGCGGGCGACGGTCAGGGTGCAGGCGGTGGCGGGAACGACGGTGGCGGCGACGGTACGGCCGGTGACGGTACGGCCGGTGACGGTGCGGACGGCGGTGACGGGGTCGAGGTGGTGACGGGCTGGCGCGAGCCGGAACTCGCCGACCTGCTCCTGGTGCCGTGGATCGAGTGCACCCGCTGCGGCCGGGTCCTGCTGCGCGCCCACAGCTGGGAGCCCTGGGACGACCTCTCCTACCTCGCCGAGTACTACGTCATCAGCACCTCGGACTACGACACCGCGCTGCGGATCCTCCCCTACGGCGCCGCCGGCGAGGCCTTCGCCGAACTCCTGCACGGCTGCCCGGAGTACTAGGCAGCCGCGTGCGTGGTGACGCCACCGATGAGCCGACAAATCCGAAACAGGACAGTCGAGACGTCGGTCGGTCGAAGGGCCGGACCCACAGGCGGCGTCACCATGGACATCATCACTGTCAGTCGATGCCTTCGACGATGCGGAAGTCGCGCTCGAAGCCGTCGGGGAGGGCCGCCAGCGCCTTCTGGTACGCCTCGCTCTCGTGTGTCGCGACGGCCTGTTCGAAGCTGTCGAACTCGATCAGAACGACGCGTGAGGCGATTCCGGCTTCGTGGGCGACCACTCGACCGTCGCGGGACAGGACGCGCCCGCCGCCGGCCCGGACGGCCGGACCGGCCAGCTCGTTGTAGGCAGTCAGGCTCTCGGGGTCGGAAATGACGGGGTAGACGCTGGCCCAGTAGCCCTTGGCCATGGAAACCTCCTGTGCTCGGCCGGACACGTCCGACTGCGAATGGACAACTCGGATCGATCGATCCCGACGGGGGCTCAGGAGGTCGAGGTTCTCAAGGGTCTCCGTCGAGGTCGTGCCTCGATCCTTGCCGGTCGAGCCGGCCCCGACCATGGCGGAATGGTCAGCCTCCGATACATTCACGCCATGCCCGTCGACCATGCCGTCCTCGGTACTCCCGGCGCCCGCGGCCCGGCCGGTCGCACCACCGAACCGGATCGCGCGCTGCGCCCGGGACCGCGGCCCGGCACCCACAAGGTGGTCGTCCTCGCACTCGACGGGATCTACCCCTTCGAACTCGGCATCCCTCAACACGTCCTGGGCTCCGTCGGCGGCCGCTACGAGGTGGTGACCGCGAGCGTGGACGGGAAGCCCGTGCGCACCGTCTCGGACCTGACCGTCACCCCCGGGCACGGCCCCGAGGTGCTGGCCGAGGCGGACACCGTGATCATCCCCGGGTACGCGATCACCGGGAGATCGGCCGCCGCCGCGGACCCGAAGGCCCTGGATGCGCTGTCCGGCGTCCGGCCCGGCACCCGTCTGGTGTCGATCTGCAGCGGTGCCTTCCTGCTGGCCGCCACCGGTCTCCTCGACGGGCGTCGGGCCACCACCCACTGGGCGCTCAGCGACCGCTTCCGGGAACTGTTCCCCCGGGTCGAGCTCGACACCGACGTCCTCTTCGTCGACCACGGTGACGTGTTGACCTCGGCGGGGGCGGCCAGCGGCTTCGACGTCTGCCTGCACCTGCTGCGCCAGGACCACGGCACCGAGGTCGCCAACCAGGCCGCCCGCTTCTGCGTCATGCCGCCGTACCGGGACGGCGGTCAGGCACAGTACATCGAGCGGCCACTGCCGCCGACGGGCGCCACCGGCACCGGGCCGACCCGCGACTGGGCCCTGCAGCGGCTCGAACTACCGCTGTCGCTGGACGAGTTGGCCGCGCACGCGGCGATGAGCACCCGTACCTTCGCCCGGCGCTTCAAGGAGGAGACCGGTCTGAGCCCCGGCCGCTGGCTGATCTCGCAGCGGCTGCGGCGGGCCCGGCACCTGCTGGAGTCCAGCGATCTGCCGGTGGAACGCGTCGCCCACGAGGTCGGATTCGCCACCGCGACCTCGTTGCGACGGCACCTCGCGGCGGAGGCCGGAGTCGCCCCGTCGGCGTACCGTCGCACCTTCCGTGCCCCGGATCCGGCCACCGGCGAGGCGGGCTCCGTCCCCGCCTGAAGCAGCCGGGAGGGGTCGAGCGACCGAAGCGACCCGGGCGCGCAGTTGCGGCGGCGACGCCCGGCTGCGTCCGTCGGCGACATCGATCGGCGCACGTCAGGAATTCCCCGACAAAACCCGCGCAGCCGTCCGGACCGCATTCTCCGTCATGTTCACGGCACAAATGGCCGGAGTTTCAGAATGCGCCCCCGAATGCGCCCCTCGGTACGCCGTGAATGCACCTCCTGCACCAGTCGGGTGATACTGACTCGATTCTTCCCGCCTGCTACGTTGATTTCCGCCGCGGACGCACCTCCGTCGAATTGGGGGACATCATGGTCGACTATCACGAGTACACCGTGGAGATCTACGACGCCAACGGGGCACTGGAGCACACGCTCCACATCCACGACGACCACCACCAGGCCCACGGGTTCAACACGCAGGGGACGCTGAAGAACGTGCAGATGCTCGTCTCGATCGCCGCCAATGCGCTCAAGATCGCTCCGGCGAGCATCAAGGGATTCCGGTACGCGGGCAAAGTGATCAAGAGGAATTAGCCGGAACAATCCCTCGGAGCGGGGGGGGGGGGGCAACCCGCGGCCCCCTCCCGTTTACCCCCCCCCCGCGGGACACCCCCCGGGGGCCCTCGGCGCAGAGGGGCGGGGCCCCG